>DASYRL010000148.1:0-4465 GCA_036004445.1 bacterium | reverse complement strand
CCACCACGGCGGTGATCAGCAATCGGGTAAGTGACATGGCGGCAGGCTTGATGCCCGCCATCACCTAATCCGGGATCTCTGGAGACATCAGTCCGGCGTGTCTTGAGACATCGGTCCGGGATGTCCTGAACCAGAACACTGTCAGCCCGACTGTGAAACAGCAGGTCAGGGCCGGTATAGCGGAGAGCGGACCGGCCCTCTTCTGTTACTGGATCTCCCTCGGGAGAAATCTGGGAGACGATCTTGTCGCGGAGCAGCCGGTCAAGGATCGCGACCGGGGAGCCGGGGCTGAGGCCGGCGCGGGCGTCGAGGGCGTTCTCCCACACCGTCGTCAGCCCGTCCATCAGCCGGTGAACGATGTCGGCGGTGGCGTGCGCGTAGCGTGCCTGCACCGAGCCGTCGGAGTGGCCCATCTGGTCGTCCATCACGGTCGACGGCGTGCCGAGCCCGACCATCATCGTCTTGTAGGTGTGCCGCAGCCCGTGCGGAGTGAGGCCGTCCGCGATCGGCAGCCAGCACGCCTCCGACCTCCCGGCCGCGTTGCGGCCCCGAACCGGCACGCCGGGCCAGGGGTCCGCCAGCAGCGGCACCGGCCGCGCCACGCTGGGTGCCTTCGCAGGGTACCGGCCCGTGGCGGCCGGTTGGAACAGCCACGTCGCAAAGCCGTTGCGCCGGTAGTGCGCCGCCGCCGTCCCGGTCGGGGCACCGCGGACGTAGCCCAGCTGCTCGACCGCCGCCGTCACGGCCTCGCACGTCGCCTGTTCCACGACGTGCGGACGGTTGAGCACGTTGGACACCGTGCCCGCCGACACCCCGGCGGCCCGGGCGACGTCGACCAGCTTCGGCCCTGGCCGCCGTGCCGCACCGTTCGCCGTGCCGTAGCCGCCGAACGCGTAGCGGTAGCCGTGACAAGTGCACGGGTTCAGCGCGGTCCGGCCGATATGCGCGGTGAGCAGCGAGCCGAGCCAGCCCGGCACGTACACCGTCCGGTAGGAGTCATCCTTCGGCGGGCAACGGTACAACTCGCCGGTGTCCAACTCGTACAGTTGCCACTCGACACGTACCGCGTCCGGGCGTACGTACCGGGTCTCGAGCCCGACCAGCTCAGCCCAGCGCAGCCCGGTGAAGCCGAGCGTGACCACCGCCGTGAACTCGTCGTCTCGGCCGGACAGCAGCGCCGCCCGCTCGGCGAGCAGCAGGACGCCGAGTCCAGTCGTGACGGTCTTCTCCGGTGCACGCTTCTGTGACCGACCGGCCCGCTTGCCCCGCCCGCGCCGTCGGGCTGCCGGGTTCGACTCCCGTAGCCCTTCGTCCACCGCGTCGGCCAGGATCAGGTGCAGCGTGGTGCGCCACAGCCGGATGCTCGCCTCCGCGTAGCCGAGCGCGCGTTCCCGCTTCTCCCACAGCGCGACGTCGGTGGGGGAGATGGCCGCCACCGCGAAGTCCTGGAACGCGGGGAGTAGGTGATCCTCGATCGTGCGCCGGTAGTTCTGCATGGTCGACGCGGCGAGGTCATGCCGCTCGTACCAGTCGTTGACGTACTCGGCGAACGTCATCCGCCCCGCCGCTCGGGGCGGCCGGCCCCCGTTGCGGATCCTGGCCTCGGCGTCGTTCGCCGCCTGCTCCGCGTCCCGGCGGGTGCGGAACCTGACGGTCACGCCGTTGTCGTCCACCACGGTGGCGTACCGACCGGGCGCTATCTTGTAGCGCCCTCGCCAGTAGTCGTCGCGTTTTTCTGCGTATCCCATGACACTCCTGGTTGGTTGTTTCCTTGATCACGCCGCTTCGTTGCTCCTGGCGAGTCGCGCCCGGCGCGGCACCCGGGCCACCAGCCGGGTCGCAGACCCCGAGTTCGTGTTAGTCCCGGAGAGCTGGGCACATCCGGTGCGGGGCGTCGAAGTGGTCGCCTCCACCGGCTGGACCTCGAACAGCCGAACGATCTCGGCGACGTGGAAGGCGGCCCAGGTTGTCCGCGCACTGCTGCAGGAAGCTGCGGCGCAGAGCGTGACCATCGCGACCGCGACGAGCCTCAAGACGATGCTGTCCAAGTGGGAAAACGGCCACACTCGGCCGGATCCGGTCAGCCAGCGTCTACTGTGCCGTATCTACGGTCAGAGCCCCGAGGAGCTTGGACTTAGGAACCCTGACGGACCAGTGATCCACCTGACGCGCTTGCCGCCGGCGGTCGGGGCGGAAATGGTCGAGTATTTCAAGAACGTATTCGCGGAACATTTGCGCGCAGATAATTTGATGGGTCCGCACCACCTCGTTGACGTCGTGCGAGCGCAGACCGTTCTCCTGGACCAGATGCTGCCGAGTTCTCGCGGCACTATCCGGGAAGATCTACTCAAGCTGGCATTCCGTTACAACGAATTCGCGGGATGGCTTTACCAGGACGCCGGTGACCCGTACCGGGCGATGCACTACACCGATCGATCGAGCGAGTACGCGCTAGAGATCGGCAACACCGACGAAACGGCATACGTCCTGATGCGCAAGGCCGACATCGCGGCCGACCTCGACAGCCCCGACCGCGCCGCACGCCTCGCCCAGGCCGCGCTCCGCGAGCCCGGCCTGGTGTCGCCGCGTGTACGCGCCCTTGTGCTCCGTCTGCGCGGACGCGCGTACGCGCAGTTCGGCGACGCCGGGGAATGCGCACGGTCCCTCGACGCCGCCGTGACCGAGGTGGCACGCCCGAACGATGGACCCGACGGACTCACCGACTACTGCACGCCGTCCTACATCGCAATGGAGACGGCGGCCTGCTGGGGCACGTTGGGGCGCTTCGACGCCGCCGTCACCGCCTACGAACGCGGCCTGCAGGGGTGGCCCGATGGGTTGCGCCGGGACCAGGGCTTATGCCTGGCCCGGCTCGCCAACGCCTACGCGGGCCGCGAGGACGTGGACCAAGCGTGCAGTGCCGGGCGTCAGGCGGTCGACGTAATCCGGGCCGCGATGTCCAGCCGTGCACTGAGCGAGTTGCAGCGAGTGCGGGTACGCCTGGCGCCGTGGCGGCGGCATGCGGAAGTATCGGACCTAAGCGACCGGATCCGAGGCTTGCTGCACCCGGCCGCACAGCGCGCGAGGGGGCCGGGCGTTGACTGATCTGATCACCATGGCGACGGCGAAGGACGAGGCCGACCGCGACGCGTCCGTCGCGCTGCTGCCCGTGGGCAGCTTCGAGCAGCACGGCGACCATTTACCGCTAGCAACGGACACGATCGTCGCGTGCGTCATCGCCCAGGAGCTGGCCAGGGCGTACCCGGTAATGGTGCTGCCGCCAATCACCATCTCCTGCTCCCACGAACATGCCGCCTGGCGAGGCACGGTCAGCATCAGCGCCCGGACGCTGCATCAGGTGATCACTGATATTGCCGAGTCGCTCGCAGCATCCGGCGTACACCGCCTGGTTCTGATCAGCGGGCATGGCGGCAACTACGTGCTGAGCAACATTGCGCAGGAGGCGTCGGTGCACGGCCCCCGCATCGCAGTCTTTCCCCAGGCCCATGACTGGGAGCGAGCACGCAGCGATGCCGCATTAGAATCCAGCTTCCACGAGGACATGCACGCCGGAGAGATCGAGACGTCGGTCCTGCTCGCCACACGCCCTGACCTGATCCGACCCGGCAACGAATCCGCTGACTGGACGGCCGACGACAGGCCTCATCTACTGACAATAGGCATGGCCGCCTATACCAAGTCAGGAGTTGTCGGACGACCGTCGCTCGGCACAAGGGACAAAGGCGCAACCGTGCTACAAAGCCTCACGACATCGTTTGAAAATCTGCTCGATGTCCTGCTCGGCTCGTGACTCGATGCCGGGCGGAGTGCCTTCGTCGCACTGAGTCGTTGGCGTTGGGAGCCGTGATTGATGTCAGCCCTGGGTGTCATCCATCGCCGGTGCGCCCTGCGCCGGGACGGCCGGCGCCGGCGGTGTCCGTCGCGCCGCGCGCAGCACCCCGACGACGGCGCCGATTACCCATAGCCAGAAGGGCACAGCCGCCATGTCCGCGCCCCAGAAGCCGGACAGGCACAGCACGGCGACGGCGTAGGACACCCAGACGGCCCACGTCGGCAGGGCGTGCGCCTGCTGGGCGATCCGCGTGGTCACGGCGACCAGCGCCGCGCCACCGATCAGCCCACTGAACCCGAGGAGGCCTCCCGCCGTGCCGAGCACGCGGGCGATGTCCGCGTCAGGGGTGAACTCGTCCGACAATGCCGCGATCGCGCTCGACACGTCGAGCGACACGCCTGTGATCATCAGCCCGCCGAGCAGCGCCGCAGCCGGCACGGTCACGTGCGCGAGCGGGTCGCCGCCGGACAACCGGTCCAGCACCCGCCGCAGCCCGCTGGCGAACCAGAGCAGCAGCGCGAGCCCCGCGCCGAGCACCGGCAGCCCGATGCCGGCGGCGGTCTGCCGCGCGCCGTCGTCGAGCCTGTTGAGGATGGCGGCGTCCGAAACGCC
>DASYRL010000147.1:0-37853 GCA_036004445.1 bacterium | reverse complement strand
GGCCTCGGCGTGATGTCGATCCTTGTCGGCAAGCACATCGACCAGGCGGGCTTCGACCGCAGCCACCGGCAGCAGACGCTGCCCGTGCTCCTCGGCGATACGAACGCCCGGACGTTCAACCGCGCCGTAATCGTCGCGATGTACGTGATCATCGCTGCGCTGATTCTCACCGGCCGGGTGACGCCGTTCGCCGCGCTGGCGTTTCTCGCGTTGCCGCGGGCGTGGCGGGCGGTGACTATGATGTCCAGACCACGTCCCGATGTCCCGCCGCCGGGCTACGTCGGATGGCCGCTGTGGTACCACCGCGTCTGCCTGGTCCACAATCGGCTGTTCGGCTGGGTGTACATCGCCGGACTGGCGCTGGGCGCTTTGTTCCCCGGCGTGCGGTTCCGCTAGGACGATGATCTCGCGGCGTCGGCCCGCGCGAGCTCGGGCACGACAACGGCGGCCGGCACGGACGAGCGCCCCGACAGCACCTCCGCACAACCTGCCCCGGCAACTGAGCAGTTTCATCGGGCGCACCGAGGCCATGGCGACCGTACGCCGCCTTCTGATGGAACGCCCGCTCGTCACGATAACCGGCCCGGGAGGGAGTGGGAAGACCCGCCTGGCGGCGGAGGTCGCCGTGGCCGTCCTGTCTGATTATCCCGACGGCGTCTGGTGGGTTGAACTCGCACCGCTGGCGGAGGGAACTCTCATCCCAAGGACGATTGCCGCGGCGCTGGGAATTCGCGAGCAGCCCGGCAAGTCGGTCGCGACGTCGATCGCCGCCCATCTATTGCCGCGAACGACGCTGCTCGTGTTGGACAACTGCGAACACGTCGTCACCTCAGTAGCCGAACTCGCCGAGCAGCTCCTGCGGACGTGTCCCGGACTGCGCATCCTGACGACCAGCCGGGAGGCTCTCGCGGTCCAAGGGGAAGCGGCGTTCCCGCTGGTCCCGCTGTCGACACCCGACCCCCGGCGAACTGCCGCCGTTGATGAACTGGCCGCGTTCGAAGCCGTCGAACTCTTCGTCCACCGTGCCCGGGACGCCAACCCCGGGTTCGCACTCTCCGTGGACAATGCCGCGGCCGTCGCGTACCTGGTCCACCGGCTGGATGGGCTTCCGCTGGCCATCGAGCTGGCGGCCGCCAGGGTTCGGGCACTGACAGTGCAGGAAATCGCGCAGCGGATGGAGAGTCGGCTGCAGCTCCTTACCGGCGGCATCCGCACTGCGCTGCCGCGGCACCAGACACTGCGAGCGGCCTTGGACTGGAGCAATGACCTGTTGTCGGACCCTGAGCGGGTGCTGTTCCGCCGGTTGGCCGTCTTCGCGGGCGGCGCCTCGCTGGAAGCGATAGAGACCGTGTGCGCCGACGGCAATGCGGCGGCGGATCTGCTTGCGCAACTCGTCGGCAAGTCACTCGTCATCGCTGACCACGGTCGATTTCGGATGCTGGAAATCATCAAAGAGTATGCGCGCGAATCGCTCATCGCGAGTTCGGAGGCCGAGTTCGTTCGCACGCGGCACCGCAATTACTTCCTCGGTCTGGCCGAGCGTGCCGCCGCGGAACTGCGCGGACCGCAGCAGGCGGGGTGGGTCGCCAGGTTGGACGCAGACCACGACAACCTGCTCATCGCACTTGAGTGGAGTCTGGCCGCCGCGGAGGCCGATGACCTGATGCGGATGGCCGCGGCGCTGTGGCGGTTTTGGAACGTCCGGGGGTTCTGGCGGGAAGGCCAGGAATGGCTTGAACGCGCGTTGAGCCTTGGCTCCGGGACGGCACCGGCGCGGGCTCAGGCGGCATTCGGCGCGGGCGTGCTCGCCTGGTACAGGCACGATTACCCCAAAGCGGAAAAGCTACTGGAGGAGAGTCGGCGACTTGCCGAGGCTCAAGGGGACCTCCACCTGACCGCCGATGCGTTGCGGCAGCTTGCACTCGCTGCCAGCAGCCAGCAGGACCATGATCGCGCGCGCGAGCTGGCAGAGGCCAGTCTCCAGATGTTCGAGCGACTCGGCGATAAGTGGGGCATCGCCGCCGTGTCGCGCCTGCTAGGGTACCACACCCGAGGAAGCGTCGGGCTGCATCAGACGGATCGCATCGACCTGTCGCGAGCGGCCGCCTACATCGAACGCAGCCTCGCCTTAGCGAGGGAACTGAATGACCTGCGGGGGATCGGATGGTCATTGGACGGCCTCGCCAACATTGCCATAGACCGAAAAGACTTCGACCGGGCGATCGCGCAGGCCAAGGAGGCCCTGGTGCTTCTCGAGGACACCGGTGACCGCTTCGGCGTAGCCGCCGTCTTCGGCCTTCTCGCTCGGGCGCACGGAGGACTCGGGGATGCTTCACGCGCGCGTGAGTTCGCCGACCTGGCCCTCAAAGCCGCCCGCGAGATCGGAGATCCGGTGCTCATCGCCTTTGACCTCGCCCTCCGGGCGGCAGTGCTCCTCGACGCCGGCGACACTGAGGAGGCTGAGACGAATTTTCACGACGCGCTGCTGCAGATGCACAAATGGGGAAACCCAGGCGGCATGGCCGCATGCCTCCAAGACCTGGCACGCATCGCGACGTCGCGTCGAAAGTGGAAACGCGCGGCGACGCTGCTCTCTGCGGCCGAGACGATCCGGCGCGGGGCGAAGATCGCGCTCCCTGATGCCACGCGCGCCAAGTTCGAGTCGATGCTGTCAACCGTCAGGGCCGCGCTCGGCAACACGGTCTTCTCTGCCGTTTCCGCCGATGCGGCCGCAATGTCCCCGCATACCGTTGTCGCGTTCGCTGTAGCCGAGACGCCCGCCGGCAGGGCCACCACACCGCAGGAGAGCGTCCTCAGCCCACGGGAGCACGAGGTGGCATCGCTCGTGGCACGCGGATTATCGAACCGAGAAGTGGCGGCGACCCTCTTCCTCAGCGAACGCACGGTTGAAAGCCACGTCCAGCACATCCTGAACAAACTCCGGTTCCGATCCCGGACGCAGATCGCCGCCTGGGCCGTCGTCAACCGCCTGCAGTAACCCCTACCCGCGCGCAGATATCCGTACTTCCACGGATGCGTCGGACGGATACCCTCCCGGTAAGCTGACATCATTACGCAGCTCCAAAGGAGGAAACACAATGCTTCGATTTGGGTTTCTCGTTCTGCTGGTCATCGTACTGGGGGTGACCTCGACCGCCATCGGCGGCAGCCCCTTGCTCCAGACGCGGGTGCTGGGGTTCTTGACCTACCTGCCGGCGGACTACAGTTCAGTCACCCCGGATGCGGTGAAGGCCAGGCTCGATGCGAGAACGCTGCCGTTCATCCTGGATGTCCGGGAACCTAACGAGTTCGCCACGGGCGCCATCGCTGGGGCCGTGAACATTCCCATCCGGACGGTGCCTGCCAACCTCCACCGCCTGCCCGCCTCGCGCAGCGCGGAAATCATCACCGTCTGCCCATCCGGCTTCCGATCGGCCCAGGTCACGATGGCGCTGAGCCTGCTCGGCTACACCAACGTGAAGACGATGGTGCTGGGCATGCGTGAGTGGAATGCCCGAGGCTACCCGGTAGTCCGCTGAACTTGGCAAGACACGACGGGAAGCGCCATCTTACACCGCATCAACCGGTCCCCGGCCCGAGCAGCCGGGGACCGGCCTTGCTGTCTCCGCGCCAGCGTGAAGTCGCCACGCTCCTCGCCGCCGGCCTAATCAACAAAGAGATCGGCCTGGTCTTGCAAATCGGTGAGCGCACGGTGGAAAGCCATGTCGAGGCCATCCTGCGGAAGCTGGGGTTCCAGCGCCGAACGCAGATTGGCCGCTGGGCCGGCGAGAGGAATCTGGGTACCGGCGGCCAACCACCCTACAACTAACCAACCACTCTACAACTAACCCCACCACGGTTATCTCCTGGAGGTGGAGTCATGAAGCGCTTGGCGGCGGTCGGTCTCATGGTGGTGTTGACAGTTTTACTCGTCAGCCTCTCGGCGGGCAACGCGCAGGCCGGTTCGTTGAACGGTGAGCTCAAGTTTGAGTACTGGCCCGCCTGGGTGATCGCAATGCAGGGGAACTATCAATTCGCCAGTTGGTACACCGCAATGTTGGGCCTCCAGTTGAGACTCCGCGTCCCGAACACGCCGCTCTCGTGGCACCTCGAATACCTCGGCGGCGTCCAGACGCAGCAGACGGGATATTGGCAGAATTCCAGCGGCAGGGACAAACTCGTCCGCACGTACTTCTCTTACCCGTTCTTCGATAACGACCAGCTCAAGCTGGCGGGGACGATGGGCTGGGGCAAGATCGGGTGGGATACCGACTTCGGCGGGGGCAACCGGGAAGTCTTCCGCAGCGCCGGGGTTCTCGTTGGCCTGTACGCCGCGTGGACCATCAAGCATAACCTTGATCTCTACAGCAAGGTCACCTTCCAACCCATGAATACGGTAACGATCGCCAATGCCAATACCTGGACGTCGACCGGGAGTATGACGGACTGGCAGGTCGGGCTCCACTACAAGCCGTCGTTCGGCAACATCGATTTTGGATATCGCTCTGTCAAAGCATACACGGGCGATAACTTCGCATGCCCCGATTGCATGTTCGGCTGGACCGGTTGGTTCCTGAAGTTCGGGATCCCGCTGGGCCAGCGCACTCGCGTACAGTAACGGAGGCGGCCGGGGCATCCGCAATGGTGTCCCGGCAGTGACCGTCCATATCCGCACCGCGCAAGTCCTCGTGGTCCGCATCCCGCTGCGGATCTCGATCGAGCACGCCGCCGCGGCGCGCCGGGCCAATACGACGGTGTTCATCCTGTTGGAAAGCGCCGAGGGCACGTTGGGAATCGGCGAAGCCCTGGCGCGTGAATATGTGACCGGAGAATCTCCGCGAGGTTGCGCCCGGCTGCTCGCCGCGGCGGCGCAAGGGATCGTTGGCCGGACGATCGATGATCCCCGGGTCTTCCTGACAGATCTCGAGGCGGTCATGCCGCTGCCGCCCGCCGCGGCCTGTGCCCTGGAACTGGCCGTCCTGGACTTATGGAGCCGATCGACCGGAGCCACGATCGAGATGGCGCTGGGTTATTCGGATACCACAGAAGCCGGACACAGTTTGACTTTCTCAGCCGTCTATCCGCTCGCGTCTGGCCCGAAGCTCACGGCCCTCCACGTCTTCTACCGCACGCTCCTGAGGATGACGGATCTCAAGGTCAAGGGTACCGGCAATGCCTCCACCGACCTGGCCTACCTCACCAGGATTCGCCGCGCGTATCCCTACCCGGTTTCGGTGCGGGTCGACCTGAACGGCGCGCTGGACGATGACGAAGCAGCAGGGTACGTCGGCACCCTGCTGCGCGCGGGCGTGTCATGGTTCGAGCAGCCGTTTCCGAAGGACGACTGGGAAAGCCACCGCCGGCTGCAGCGGGAGTTTGGGTCCGACATCACGCTGTGCGGGGATGAGTCGCTGTGCACGGTCGACGACGTGCGGCGGGCTGCCCGCGAGGGCGCGTTCCGCGCCGTGAACATCCGAGTCGCGAAACACGGCGGGATCCGGCGCTCGCTGGACGTCTACAGGGCCGCGGTCGAGGGAGGCCTCGATGCCCAGTTGGGCGCGCTGGTCGGGGAAACATCCGTGCTCGCGTATGCGGGACTCCACTTCGCCGCCCTCACCGGCCCGCTGGCCCACCATGAAGGATGCTTCGGGAAGTTTGTCATCAAGCACGACATCGTCCGTCCCTCGCTCACCTTCACCCGGGGCGGCCGGGTCTCCCTCGCCGCACGGCCGCAGGCGGGGCTGGTCCCTGCCATCGACCTGCGCGCGCTGCGGACCGGCACCCTCACGGTCAACCGGTTCGCCGCAGCATAACGCATGCGTACCCGGATCCGGTTGACTCTTGCGCACGCGCTCGTCGCCGGTTGGACGAGGGCGTTGTATGTGCGGCTTGCGTCCGACCTGCGTTTCTACCGCCGACGGCAGCATGCGCTGGCCACCCACTATGCCCTGGCCGGCATCTCCCCGGAAGCCTACGGCCCTGCCGTGCAAGCGCGGATCACCCAGGCTGCCTCACGACTCCATGAGCCGCACATGTTCGTGCTGACCTCGGGCACAACAGCCGAGCCCAAGCGCCTCCTCTATACTCACCGCCGATTGCGCCGGGTGCGTCAGACCATCCTAGAGCAAACGCTGCTGAGCTACCGGCACCTGCACCTGAGCAGGCCGGTCTTCTATCCGCTGACGGACCTGCTTCCCAACACGACGCTGAGCGGCGCGCTGGCCCATCGATATCGCATGGGTCTGTCGGGGCGGTTCCTGCAGCGTGTGGTGTTCTCGGACTCCTTTCTTCCGGCCGGCGAGATGGCGCGTCTGGCGGCGCGCTTCTCGCAGGCCGCGGTCCACCTCACCTGCATGGCCCTGATTTCCCCCACCGTCGTGATTGTGGTGAACCCGTCCTCCCTGTTCACGATTCTGGACACCGAGCGAGATTGGGAAGCGACCCGGGCGGAAGTGAACGGGATCCTCGAGGACCCGGCCATCGCGCAGATGGAGCAGCGCCTCGGTCCCGCGGGATTGGCACGTGCGGCCAGTCTTCGCGAGCGCTGCGCGCGCGGCGGGGTGCCGCATGCTGCGGACCTGTTCCCGGATCTGCGGGTCGTGTACTGCTGGGACGGAGGTGACGTGCGTCCGTACATCGAGCATCTACGGCGGCGCTTCGGGGACCGGGTTCCGGAATTCTTTCCCATGTTCTCGATGTCCACAGAAACGATCTCGTATGAGATCTTCCCCCGGTGGTCGGTCGTAGGAGGATTTCCAATTTCCCCAGGAGTCTGCTATGAATTCCTGCCCGGGGAATCAGCTCGGGCGGCTGGCCTGCTCAAACCGTGGGAACTAACAACCGATCACCGCTACACAATGGTAGTGTCCGACCGGTACGGCCTGCGGCGCTACAACACCGAAGACGTCTTCGTCTGCGTGGGGATGGTCCGCGACACCCCGCTGCTGCGATTTCTGCACCGGGCGGGGCTCGCCTATTCGTTCACGGGGGAGAAACTCACCGGGGAACAACTCTCCATCGTCTACGGTCGGATCCGCCGCGAGCTGGGAATTCCTGATCTCATCTGCACCTGTTTCCCCACCCACACTGCTCACGGTATCCCAGGCTATGTCTTCACCTGCTGGGTACCGCCGGGGACCGACCGGACCCTCCAACTGACGGGGGACCTCTTTGACCAGTTCCTCAGGAAAGTGAACCTGGAATATGACGCCAAGCGGGCCGGCGGCCGCCTCGCTGCACCGCAGGTGCGGCGGGTTTCCGGCCCGGGAGTCCTCGAACGCATCGCCGCCAGGGGCGCACGACCTGGGAGCCCAGCGCAAAGCAAAGTGCTCCCCTTGTCCATGATGCTGTGGGAGCAGGCGGAGTTGCTCTTTAACTCACCTCTGGTACCAGATATGCCAGAGAGCATTGTCGGTGCCCCGGGCGAAGACGTCTAGCCGCCCGGGACCCCATGAGGCCGCGGCCGGTTCAGAGGAGAGCACACCGCCAAGACTCTCCCAGCCGCTCCAGCCCCCCTGGAACCACTTGTGCCACAGCGCGTTGTCGGTCCCCCGGACGAAGACGTCCAGCCGGCCGGCGCCCCATGAGGCAACGGCGGGATCAGAGGTCAACACGCCACCAAGATTTTCCCAATCACTCCACCCGCCCGCAAACCACTTGTGCCACAGCGCGTTGTCGGTGCCCCGGACAAAGACGTCGAGCCGGCCCGGCCCCCACGCCGCCACGGCCGGACCGGACGTCAACACCCCGCCGAGGCTCTCCCAGCCGCTCCAGCCGCCCTGGAACCACTTGTGCCACAGCGCGTTGTCGGTACCCCGGACGAAGATGTCCAGCCGGCCGGGCCCCCACGCGGCCACCGCAGTGTTGGACGTCAGTACTCCCCCGAGGCTTTCCCAATCGCTCCAGGCGCCCTGCCACCATTTGTGGTAGCTGGCGTTGTCCGTGCCTCTGACGAACACATCCACGCGACCGGGAGCCCAGGACGCGGCCGCCGGGCTGGACGTGAGAATTCCACCCAGACCGTTCCAGCCTGACCACCCGCCTTGAAATGCTCTGTGCCAGAGTCCATTGTCGGTGCCCCGCACGAACACGTCGAGGCGACCGGGCCCCCACGACGAGGCCCCGGGACCGGAGGTGAGGATGCCCCCGAGACTCTCCCACCCGCTCCAACCGCCCGGCGCCGTGGGAGGACTCGGCGGCGCCGGCGTCGTCGCGCCGGAGAGGACAAACTGCAGCAGCCGGTCGCGCATCGCTGTCGCCGCTCGCAAGTCATCCGCCGCGGAGAAAATCGTCACCTGGACTCTTGTCGAGGTGAGTGTGTAGCAGATCAGCCAGGATGACACCGGGCCATCAAACGAGGCGACCGCCCGTTCATCGCGCTGAATGTTCACGTACCCCGCCGCCCGCAGCGCGTTCGTGCTTCGTGTCATGCACGTATCAAATGTGATGTCGAGGTTGTACTGCGCCCAGGCCGTGCCCGGGCCGGCCCAGACGCCGGTGGCAACGCTGAGGATCGCGAGTGCGGCAAGCAGGATGACGGCAATCGTTCTCACTGAAATCCTCCTAGACTGGAAGTCATCGCCCAGTTCGTCTGCCCGCGGGGCTCTCCTGCTGGGCGATCCCCAGCATTCGCATCTCGTGGGCAAGGGTGTCACGGAACCCCTCGCGTAACGACCGCGTATGAAACCCGAATTCGCGCTCAGCCTTGGCGCTGCTGCCCCAGTAGGTCACGCCGGCGGCGACACGCAGCACTTCGGCGAAGTCCGCCCGTCCTGCCATTTGAAGGAATCCGGACAGAGCGCGCATTACCGAAGGCGACACGTGCCATCGCGGCGCCGAAATTCCAGTAACTTCCTCAGCGATGGCGAGCGCGTCGATCAGCGTGTGGGGCGGTCCGGCAATGATGTAGGACTCTCCGGTCCGTCCCATTTCCATCGCACGCACGTGCCCACCTACGGTGTCGTCCACGTGGCCCCAGCAGTAGCCGGTGTCCTTTGGGATGACCGGAAGCCGCCGGGCCAGATACCGTATCAGTGTGGCCCGCATGGTGCTGGTATCCCCGGGTCCGTACACAATTCCCGGCTGCACGACGACCAGGGGGAGCCCTGCCTGCACCATGGGCTCGGCGACCTCATAGTGAGCCAGCCACTTCGTGCGGTCGTATTCAGAGAGCCACGGCCCGTCGTGCCGGTACGTCTCGTCGACGACCCGGCCCCCGGTGTCTGAGAAGACGGCCAGCGTGCTGGTGTAGACGGTCTTAGGGATGCCGAGGTCGCGCGCCATTTCCAGGACGTTGCGCGTGCCATCCACATTGATGCGGATGCCCGGGCTCGGATCGCGCACGCCAATCTTGTACCAGCCAGCGACGTGGAAGACTCCGTCGGCACCGCGCATGCCGTCGGCCATACTCGCTCTGTCGGTAATGTCGCCGGGATGAAGCCGAGTGCCTGTGGCGGCGAGGCCGCTCGCAGCCGCCGGGTTGCGGACGAGAGCCGTCACCTCGTGTCCATCGGCAGCCAATCGGCGCGCGAGCCGCCCGCCGATGAACCCCGTGGCGCCCGTCACAAAGTAGCGCACCGGAGCGCCTACTGAGGCGGGCAAGCGAGGACGCGCCCGATGAGGGTGCACTGCATCAAGGGCGCGCCCCGACGATCACGGGCGGTGACTTGCCACCCTCCCGATATCGCCTGAAGAGTGAGGAAGCCAAACTCTTCAAGCACCCGTCCTGAGGCCACCGGGGTGCCGGCAACGCTCGTCCCTGCTAATGGTCCCTTCACAGCGGGGATCCGAAGGGTACCGCTGTTGCCGACCACGACCTGGGGAGGGCGCCCCACATACGTGAGCACTTGCAGGAAGTGGATGTGGCCGGAAAGCACCAT
Source organism: bacterium (assembly GCA_036004445.1). GTDB lineage: Bacteria > Sysuimicrobiota > Sysuimicrobiia > Sysuimicrobiales > Kaftiobacteriaceae > DASXUC01. The sequence continues at coordinate 27,975 of DASYRL010000147.1, read as the reverse complement.
CTGCACCGATGCCGGAAGCGCCTGCGCCGCCGCGGCCGCCAGCGTGGGATTGTCACTGAAGACCTGGCCCTTCTTGTTCCGCTTGAAGATGCCCCACACCGGCTTGTGTGAGAGCAGCCAGCCGGTGCGCGCAATGAGCTGCCCGGACGCCTTGAACTGTTGGGCATACGTCCCGACCTGTCCCGCGTTGACCTGATCGTCGCCGGCGCCCGACGAGTCGAGCACCACCACGTCTTGGTTCCCGAGGGGTACGTTGTAGGGACCGGTGAAAGCCAGGCACGCTCCAGAACGGGGGCGCGGGTCGAAGAACATGAACCAGGCGGCCCCGTTGCGCCCGCACGCCTCGTGGTCGCCGCGCACGAAGATCCAGGGCGCCGCGGCGAGCAGCGGCTTGGCCGGGATGAAGAAGTCCACGTTGTTCGTCGTCCAGTTATACCCCCACGGGGAGTTCGCACACCCGCTCTGCCCGGCGGGACACGCGACCTCACGGTAGAGGAGGTCACCCACGTGGATGACCAGATCGGGACCCCATGCTGCCGCGCTGGCTGCGATCGTCGCCCATGGCCACTGCGCAGGGTCGTTGCAGGCCTGGAATTCGACCCGCTTCTTCAACTGCTTGATCCGGCAGCCGGTGTCCCCCACCACAACGATCTTTCGGACCGCAGCTCGAGGGACCGGGGCACCGGCCACCGAGAACGCCGCCGGCTTCGGTCCCAGGACGAGCTCGCACGCCGTCACCGGGAAATTGGGCGCCGCCGGCGCGCGGATCTCCATCGGCCGCGACCGCCCGGCAACCAGACCACTCGGGCAGGCGCCGCTGGTCACCGCCCGGGCGATGACGCTTCCCCCGGGGCCGATCTGCGTCCAGGCGGCCAGCGGCAGCGGCTGTGCAGCGGTCGGGCCGACGATGGCTGCGCCGACGAGGACCAGTATTCCCAAGAGCGGGACAGACCCCCGCAAGCTCATTACCTGATCCGGAAGCGGGCCCCGGCGGAGACCTCTGTCCCCAGGTAGATGTCGAGCCGGTAGTCGCCCGCCGGCCAGTTGTTCGTCGGTTTGGAGAGCGAGCATTGCCCGCGGTTGATCAGACCGCCCACTTTCAACTCCACTCGGTCAATCTGATAGTTTGGAGCCGCGACCGCCGTCTTCTCGGCGACCCAGACACACGTCAGCGTCGTGTTGCTCGGCACCTGGTCCAACCAGAAGTAGGCATAGATGGACGGCGTGGTGGTCCCAAAGAGGGTTTTGTTCTGCGTCCCGTCCACGACGTCGGTAAGAACGACCTGGGTCACACGCGGTTTCCCGGCCGCCGCGGTCTGAGACGTGGCAGAACCCGATATCACAAGCGATGCCATCACGACCACGAGTAGCAGGCGCACGGGGTTCATCAGGCGATCTCCTCTTCTGCGGAAGGGTATGACCTCCCAATTTACACGATTACCGATCAAAACCTTGTGGGACAAAGAAACGCATAGGATCAGCTGATGGGCTGGGGCGGAATCGCATTCAGTCGTGGTATCATCGGCCCGATGGCAGCCGAACCGACCGAAATCCGCATGCCCCGGCTTGAGGGCGCCTACGAACAAATCAACGAGCGGCTCGGCGTACTGGAGCAGCGTTTGGTCGCAGAAATCGGCTCGGTGCGGGGGGAAGTCGTGGCGCTTCGCTCGGACGTGCACTCCGACCAGGCAGAACTCCGCCGCCAGATAACGAACCAGTTTTACTGGCTCCTCACGCTCATCCTGGGATCGATCCTCATCCCCCTTCTGCGAGACCTCGTTCGCTAGCGTCGCAGCTCTCTGGAAACGCATCCCGTTGGGTTGGCTCTAGAACAACCTTCGGGTCGGCGTTAACTCAGTAAGGCCAGCATCTCTTGATGAACCCGGCCGTTCGTGGCGAGCACGTCCGAACAGTTGACCTCAAAAGGGCGACCCTTCATGTCGCCGACCCGGCCGCCGGCTTCTTCCACCAGCAGACTCCCGGCGGCAATGTCCCACGGGTTGAGTCCGGGTTCCCAAAAGCCTTCCAGCCGCCCGGCGGCGACGTAGGCCAGATGAAGAGCTGCTGCGCCGAGGATCCGGACTTCCTGGGCGACACGCGTGAGGGCGGCGATTTGGGCGGTGTTGCGGCCGGTCTCGCGGATGTCGTAGGGCAGCCCCGTGGCCACGACCGCGTCGGCCACCGCCGCGATCTCTGAGACCTGAAGCGCCAGCTGGCTTCCATCCTGCCGGAGGTTCGCGCCGCTTCCCCGTTCGGCGATGAACATTTCCTCGGACGGCGGGTGGTAGACGACCCCCGCGACGACCTGACCCCGCAGCGCGAGACCGATCGACACGGCGAAGAGTGGAAGGCCGTGGGCGAAATTCGTGGTCCCGTCGAGGGGATCGATGAACCACTGGTAGTCATCGCCGGCGTGCTTCGTCCCTTCCTCACCGAGGATTCCGTGAGAAGGAAAAGCCGCGCGCAGGGCGCGCACGATGATGTCCTCCGCTTCCCGGTCGGCCCGCGTCACCAGGTCGGTGGGATTCCGCTTGAAGGTGACTTGCTTGACCACCTGCGTTTCGGGCAGCATAGCCGCGAGGATCTCGCCCGCGTCGCGGGCCGCCCGTTCGGCTACGGCAACAAAATCGGACACTACATCCCTCCATGGGCCAACAATGCAGGCCTGCCAAACAGATCGGCAGGCCTGAATCTTCGCTCTTACCGTTCCCGGTTCCCTGTGCCCGGTTCCTGTCCCTTAGATGAAGCCGAGCCGGTCGAAGTTGTAGCCGAGGATTTTCGCGGGATCGGCGCCCAACCATCGATCAAGGACGGTGGCGTAGACGGAGCGGAAGTCGACGACGTGCTTCAGGTCGCCGTCGGTGAGATCGGTCAGGCTGGGCTGGCGCCCGTAGAGCCCGCCCTTCAGCCCTTTTCCGAACAGGAACATCGGCGCCGCGGTGCCGTGGTCGGTGCCGCCGCTGCCGTTCTCGCCGACCCGGCGGCCGAACTCGGAGAACGCCAGGACGAGCACGCGGTCGGCGTTCCCCTGGGCTTCCAGATCCTTGTAGAACGACGCGACGCCCTCGGCGAACTGCGTGAGCAGGTTCTCGTGCGCTCCACGCTGGGCGGCATGCGTGTCGAACCCGGTCATGTTGGCGTAGTAGACTTTCGTCGGCAGTTTGCCGGCGATCATCTGCGCGATGAGTTTCATGCTGTAAGCGAAGCGGTTGTTCGCGTAGTCGACCGATCCCTTGTAGGCGCTGACGGCGCCGCGCACCTGCGCGGTCGACACGAACGCGTTCATCGCGGTGTGGCGGAGGAAGTCCACCGTACCCGGCTCGTTGGCGCCCGGCGCCGGGGCGTTGAGCAGGCGGAAGAGTTCCTGTTCCTCGCGCTCGCCCAACCCGCCGATCGTCGGCGTCCACTGGAACGCCTCCGGCGTCTCCAGACTCACGCCCATCCCACTCTCCGCCTGCATCGCCAGGGGCATCGACGAACCGACGTTGACGCCGACGGTGGGCTGCTCGCAGACCGGACACTTGCTGTCAAAGTAGCGGCCTACCCACCCGTAGCGCACGACGCGTCCTTCCGGATCGGCAGTGTGCCAGATCTCCATGGACTTGAAGTGGGACCGGCTGGGATTCGGATAGCCGACGCCCTGCACGATCGCCATCGCGCCCTGGTCGTAGAGACCCTTCAATCCCGCGAGGTTGGGGTGGAACCCGAGGTCATCACTGACGCGCAGCACCTCCTTCTGCGGGATCGCAAGGTTCGGGCGCGCGCGGTAGTACGCGTCGTTGCCGAGGGGAATCACGGTGTTCAGGCCGTCATTGCCGCCGCCCAGCTGGACGACGACGAGGACGCGGTCGTCGGGGATTCCCGGCTGGCTGGTGACCTGCGCGACGTCCCACGGATTGTTCATCGCCAGGGCCGTACGGGTGATGAACGCCGGCGCGGTCACGCCCACGGTCACCATGGTGAGCCCCTTGCGGAGGAACTCTCGGCGGGTCATCCCCTGGGTCATTGCTACACTCCTTCTATCGCCGAAAGGCGGGAACAGGGAACCGGGAACAGGGAACGGCAAGATCGTTTCCCCTGCTGACCGCTTTCAGCTTCGTTCGATTTTCCATCTCGCCTGATCCCTGATCCCTGTTCCCTGTTCCCGTAGTTAGCTCAGCTGGTACTCTGGCATGCTCATCACCAGATGCACCGCGCTGCGCAGCTGCTGCTGGGTGCGCTCACCGTCGAGGACGAAGGGCTCATCTTCGCGGTTGGTGCCCAGCGCGCGCAGCAGCCCCCAGCGGCGGCGCGCATCCAGCGGGGCGTTCAGCAGCCGGTCGGCCAGCTGGTCGATGACGTCCCCGCACGTCTTCGCTTTCGAGGCGTCGAGCCAGTCGATCCGCGCCGGCGCCTGCCGGCGGCCGCCCACGCCCGGCATCGCGCCGCCCAGCAGCAGGTTGCTGAAGTTGTAGCGGACGAGGATGGTGGCGGTATTGATCCAGCCCCTGCCCGCGGGCCAGCCGCCGACGTTGGGCGGATACAGCAGCGCCTGGCCCATCAGGTCCATCGCCCGCACCAGCCCCGGCTCGGGGATCCGCGCTCCGGTCGCCCGGACCGCGCCGATGACCAGCCGCACCGGGCTCTTGATCTGCGAGCGCAGCGCCTTCTCCGAGTAGAAGAGGTCAGACTGGAAGATCGCGCGGAGGACCGACTTGACGTCCCAATTCGTGCGTTTGAAGATTTCCGCCAGTTCGTTAACCACGGCCTCTTCCGGACCCAGATAGACGAAATGCTCGAAGAGCTTTCGGCTCAAGTGCCGCGCGGCTGCGGGCTGTTCGAAGATGATGTCGATGACGTCGGTGCCATCGAAGTTGCCGGTACGTCCCAGAAACGTCTTCTGCCCGTCGTCATGCTGGTTGCGCTGGAAGACGAATTGGTTGCCGGCGAACGTCCAGCCGGTGAACGCGCGCGCCGACTCTTTCACGTCGGCCTCGGTGTAGTTGCCGACACCAAGCGTAAACAGTTCCATCAATTCGCGGGCATAGTTCTCATTTGGCCGTCCCCGCCGGTTGGTGTCGTTGTCGAGGTAGCCGAGCATGGCCGGATCGCGGGAGATGTCCAGGATGAGCTGCTTGAAATTGCCGGCCGCCGACCGGCGGAACAGGTCCAGCTGCATCGCCATGTGCTCGGCGTTGCGGACCTCCGGCAGCCCGGACACGAGCAGACCGTGCCAGAACAGGACCAGGCGTTCCTCCAGGGGGCGCCGGGTCTGGATCATGCGGGTGACCCAGGCTGCGCGGATGTCCTGGAACTTCTGGAGGTTGGCGCGGATGATGCGCTGGTTCTGCTGGCGCAGGGCCTGCTCGCCGGCCCGCGACTGCCGCAGGCGAAACAGTTCCGCGTACAGCTCTCGGATTTCAGAGAAGTCGATGGCGGGAAAGTCTGCGTCGGGGACGGACTCGAAGTTCAGCAGGCTGTCGACGGCGGCCGGAAACGGAATGGCGGCCAGCCGGTCGATCTCGTCCGGCGACCCGCCGAAGCCGGCCCGGCTCAGCAGGTGCGCGGCCTTGGCGCGATTCCACGGAGTGCTCGCCGAGGGTTGAAATTTCCGCAGCGACGGCTCGGCCATTCTGCGGAGTCTGACGGCGCGACCCCGGGAGGGGTTTAGCATCTCTCGGAAGGGCGCGACCAGGGAACTGGGAACAGGGAACAGTTGGGCACTCCCTGTTCCCCGTTCCCTGCTCCCTGTTCCCTGTCGTTACTCCCATTTGAAGCGCCATACCGCGAGGGCGAACGTGAGCAGGCCCCACAACCCCAGATAGGCCAGCCCGCCCAGGTAAGGGGTGACCGCGTCGCCGCGGGTGGCCACCCCGCGCATCGCTTCCACCAGGGGGGTCAGCGGCAGCAGCGCGATGACGGGCTGCATGAAGGCCGGCATGAAGTCCCTCGGCCACAGCGTTCCGGCCAAGAACAGCATCGGGAAGCTGATCACGCTGCCGAGCAGGTTGGCCGATTCCGGCGTCTTCGACCACGTCGACACCGCAAACCCCATGCCCACGAAGGCGAGCGCCCCGAACAGCCCGACCACCGTCAGGACCCCCAGGCTCCCGACGATCCTCGCCCCAAACACGCCGACGCCGATCAGCACGACGACCGCCAGCTGCGCGATGTTGGTGACAGCGTAGCGCGCGACGAGGCCGGAGAGGAACACGAACGGATGTACCGGCGTGGCCAGCACCCGTTTGAGAATGAGACGCTGGCGGTAGCCGGTGACCACCCACGTCACCCCCTGCAGGCCCGTCTGCATGACCGTCATCGCGAGAATGCCCGGCAGCAGGAAGTCAAAGAACCGCACCTCCCGGGCGCCGGCAATGCCGGTGGCCTGAATCTCCACGGCCGGCTTGACTCCGGCGATTTGGAGATTTGCCTCGGCGACGAACCGCTCGAGGATCACCAGCGCCGTGCGTGAGTCCTGCACGCGAGCCTGGTCGAAGAACACGCGCAGCGGCGCCGGCGAGCCGAACGGCGGCACAACGACCACCAACGTCCGCTGGCCTTTGCGCAGGAGGTCCAGGGCCGCGGCCTCATCCGGGACGTCGGAGACGATGAACACGGGAACCTGAGCCAGCCCCGCCCGCAGACCCAGACCGAGCGGGCCGCTCCCCTGATCGACGAACGCCACCCGGAACGTGAGAGATTCCGTCCGCCCGAACGCGAGCCCGATCAGACCCATCAGGATGACCGGAAACGCCATACCCCAGAACAGCGAGGAACGATCCCGGAGGTACATCCGGAACCCCATCACGATGGTCAACAGGAAGGCTCTCATTCGCGAAGCAGGTGCCCCGTCAGTTCAAGGAAGACGTCTTCCAGCGTCGCTTCCTCGACCCGCAGCTGCTGGAACTGCACCTGCCCGTCTCGGGCAAGTTCCATCAGCGCGTTCACCGTCACAACCGGATCGGTCGTCGTCATGACGACCTCCCCGTTGGAGGCTTCAGCGCGCTGCACGCCCGGCAGGCCGGCGTACGCGGCGCCCCCTTCCATCACCGTGAGTGCTACGGTCGTGCCGGGGGTATGCCGGCGGATCAGCTCGCGCGGGGAATCCATCGCGGCAATGCGTCCATGGTCCATGATCGCGACCCGGTCGCACAGGCGCTGCGCCTCTTCCATATAATGGGTCGTCAGGATCACCGTCCGTCCCTCCGCGCGGAAGCCGGCGATCACCTCCCAGAGGTTGCGGCGTGCCTGCGGATCCAGCCCCGTCGTAGGTTCATCCAGGAAGATCAGCGGCGGATCGTTGATCAGCGCCGTGGCGACGGACAGCCGCTGGCGCTGGCCCCCGGACAGGGTCTCGACCGCTGCGCCCCGCTTCTCCTGCAGCTGCAGCCGCGCGATCACGCCGTCCACGGGAAGGTGCGTGCGGTGAAAGGACCCGAACAGCTCGAGGGTCTCCGCGACCGTGAGCCGCTCGAAGAAGCCGGCTTCCTGCAGCTGCACGCCGATGCGCGCCCGGACGCCGCGCGGATCGCGGCGCACGTCGATGCCGCCCACCACCGCCTGTCCGCCGTCCGGGCGGCGCAGTCCCTCCAGCGTTTCCAGCGTCGTGGTCTTGCCGGCGCCGTTGGGCCCGAGGATGCCGAAGATCTCGCCGCGGGCCACAGTGAAGCTGATACGGTCCACGGCAACGACCGGGCCGTACCGCTTGTAGAGATCGGTGACGCTGACGATGGACTCCGCCGCGCGGAGGGCACTCATACCCGACAAGCATACTACCGGAGCGCGACCGGAGGAATGTATTGGGAGGAACGGAATGTTTCCCCACATTCTCGGAGGGCACAATGAGCGTGCAGATCCGGCGGGCCACCCCCCGTGACATCGAGGAGATCCTTCCGGTCTGGGGAGAGCTCGCGATCTACCATGCGGATCTCGATGCGACGTTCACTCCGTCGGCGGAATGGCCGCACGAGTACGGCGCGTACCTGCGCACACTGATGAACCGCGACGACGCGCTGGCGGTCATCGCCCGCGACGGCACGCACCTCGTCGGCTATGCCGTCGGCCGGATCACCAGCCTGCCGTCGTTTTTCGAGTCGCGCCAGCGCGGGTACATCCACGACGTCTACGTCCGGGAACGATACCGGCAGCGCGGCATCGGCCGGCGCCTGGTCGATGAGATCCTCTCCTGGTTCCGGCGGCGGGGCGTCACCCTTGTGGAGCTGACCGTCGCGGCGAACAACGACGATGCAACGGCGTTCTGGCGCTCGCTGGGATTTGAGACGTACATGCACCAGATGAAGCGCGTACTCTAGCCTACGGGATTAAGGGAGTAGGGGAGTAAGGGATTAGGCAATGGCACCGACTTACTCCCCTAATCCCCTACTCCCGTAATCCCGGGGGTCAAGATGCGAATCGACGACGTAATGCGTGCCGTTCATGACGCCGGGCTGGATGCGCTTCTGGTCCTGACTCCGGCCAACACGTACTACGTGTCGGGCTTCCGCGCCATCACGTACTCGCGGCCGGTCATGGTCGTGCTGAGCGACGATCCGGTCCTCATCATCCCGGAACTGGAACTCTCGCACGCCGCGGAGCGGTCGGTCATTCCCCGGATCCGGACGTACTCCGACATGGCGCTGGGCGGATTGTCCGGGAAGTCGACGTTCCAGCTGGCGGCGGACCTGTGCGTGGAGACGATGCGGGATGGCGGCCTCCGCGGACGGCAGGTGGGCTTCGAGGCGACGGGCATCACCGCCGACGGACTCGCCTACCTGTCGACCGCGTGGGACTCCCCGCTGCTCCCCGTCACAGGTACGATCGAGCGCCTGCGGATGCTGAAAGATCCCACCGAACTCTACCTGATTCGCGCGGGGGCCGAACTCGCCGAACTGGGCATGCGCGTCGAGATCGAGGCGTCGGCGCCCGGGACGCCAGAGATCGAAATCATGGCCCGCGGCAACGCGGCGATGCTGCTGGAATCGGCGCGGGCACACCCCGAACTCAACGTAACGGCGGGGTCGCGCCCCGTATCCGGAGAGAAGACCGTGCTGCCGCACTCGATCCCGTCGGGGAAGCGGCTGGCGCCGGGCGACATCGTGATCCATGGCACCGGCTGCGTGACCAACGGGTACTACTCCGAGGACGAGCGCACGATCTTCGTGGGGGAGCCGACCGTGGAGCAGCGCCGGGTGTTTGACATCATGCTGCGCGCGCAGCTGGCGGCCATCGCGGCGATCCGGCCCGGCCGCCCCTGCCGCGACGTCGATCGCGCGGCGCGCGACGTCATCGACCAGGAAGGCTACGGCGCCGCGTTCATCCATCGCACGGGCCACGGGATGGGCCTCGACGTCCACGAGCCGCCGTTCTTTTCGGCCAGCGACGAAACGACCATCGCCCCCGGCATGGTGATGTCGGTCGAACCGGGCATCTATCTCCCCGGCGTGGGCGGATTCAGGCATTCCGACACGATCTTCGTCACCGAAGACGGCTGCGAAGTCGTCACGCAGTATCCGAAGACCCTGCCTGAGGTGATCGTGACGTGACGTTCTCGATCGTCGCCGTCGACCTGGGCACGGGAGAAGTCGGCGTGGCAGTCGCCAGCAAGTTCCTGGCGGTTGGCGCCGTCGTGCCGTGGGCCCGGGCGGGCGCCGGGGGTGTGGCGACGCAGGCGTGGGCGAACCTCAGCTACGGGCCGGACGGCCTCGACCTGCTCGCCGAGGGCCGGCCGGCCGGCGACGTGGTGAAGACGCTCACCGCGCGCGACGAAAAGCGCGAGCACCGACAACTCGGCGTGGTGGACTACGCGGGCCGCGCGGCGGCGTGGACCGGCAGCGAGTGTTACACCTGGGCCGGCCACCGGCAAGGGGCGTCGTACACGTGCCAGGGCAACATCCTGGCGTCGGAAACCGTGGTGGCCGCGATGTCAGAGTCGTTTGAACAGGCCTCCGGGCTGCTCCCGGAACGCCTGCTGGCCGCGCTCGACGCGGGGCAATCGGCCGGGGGCGACCGGCGGGGGCAGCAGTCCGCCGCGCTGTACGTGGCCAAAGAGAAGGGCAGCTACGGCGGATACCTCGATCGGGCGATCGACCTGCGCGTCGACGACCATCCGACGCCGATCGGTGAGCTGCACAAACTGCTGGACCTCCACCGCCTCTATTTCGGGGAAACAGTCCCCGGGAATCTCATCCGGCTCCAGGGAGCGGTCGTCGCCGAAGTGCAGGACATGCTGCGCCGCGCCGGATTCCTCGGCGATCCGCCCAGCGGGGCCTACGATGCGCCGACTCGGTCGGCGCTCCGCTCGTTCTGCTCGGTCGAGAACTTCGAAGAGCGGTGGCGCGAGGACGACTTCGTCGACCGTGAGATTCTGCATTTCATGCGCAAGCGCTTCGGGCATCGAGAATGATGGCCCGCGAACGCGTCCGCGCCGCGATTGACGGGAAACCCGTCGATCGTGTTCCCATCGCGTTCTGGCGGCACTTCCCCGGCGACGATCAGCGGGCCGAGTCCCTTGCCGCGGCCCACGTGGGCTTCCAGCAGCGCTACGGGTGGGATTTCCTCAAGGTCACTCCGGCCGGCGGTTACTACGGCGACGACTGGGGGCTGCGCGCCACGTACAAACCCAATCGCGAAGGCACCCGCCACTACACCGACCGTCCCATCAAGAACACCGCGGACTGGGGACGCCTGCGGCCGCTGGACGTGACGGCCGGGACCTACGGCCGCGAGCTTCATGCGCTGCGCCTCGTGCGCGAGCGGCTGCCCGATACCGTCATCTTGTCCACGATCTTCAGCCCCCTGTCGATCGCGCGGACGCTGTCGGGTGAGCAGGCGTTGATCCGCTACCTTCGGGAGAATCCTGAGGAGCTGCACCGCGGACTGGAGGTCATCACCGACGTCACCGCGCAGTTCGCCGCTGAAACCCTGGCCGCCGGCTGTGACGGAATCTTCTTCGCCACGCAGTGCGCATCGGTCGGGTACATGGCGGTGGAGGAATACGAGGAGTTCGGGCGCCCCTACGACCTGCGCGTGCTGGCCGGCGTGCGCGGCAGCGAGCTGACCGTCCTGCACGTGCACGGGCAAGACGTCATGTTCGACGAGCTGACGGACTACCCCGCCGACGTGATCAACTGGCACGATCGCAAAACGCCCCCCACGCTCGCCGAAGCCCGGGCGCGGTTCGGCGGCGCGCTGGCCGGCGGGATCGATGAATGGGGCACGCTGTCATCGGGCAGCCCCGAGCAAATCGCCGCGGAAGTCGCCGATGCCGTCACGCAGACCGGGGGGCGAAGCCTCATCGTCAGCGCGGGCTGCGTGATTCCCACCGACATCAGCGCCGACCGGCTCGACGCCGCGCGCGCATCCGTCGACAGGTGAAGCCGCGGCGGCGGCCAACCGCTTCCCCTCTCCCGCTGGGAGAGGGCAGGGTGAGGGCTGAAGGAGACCCTCTCCCCGACGCAAAGTCCTACCTGCAACATCTCCTGTTGAACATCTACGTGGGAGGGAACAGCATGAGACGCACGCTACTGGTGGTGCTGGCGCTGGTCCTCGCAGTCTCGGCGGTATCCGTTGCGGCCCCGACGAGAGGCGGAACCCTTCGGGTCGGCCTGGACGCGGACCCGCCGAACCTCGATCCTCATCAGTCCACGGCAGCGGTCGACCGCCAGGTCTTCCAGAGCCTGTGCGACAAACTCGTCGACATCAACCAGGAACTGGAGATCGTACCGATGCTGGCCACATCGTGGGCGATCACCGACGGCGGCCGGACGTACACGTTCCGGCTCCGATCGGGAGTCGTGTTCCACGACGGCACCCCGTTCAACGCGGAGGCGGTCAAGTACAACTTCGAGCGCATGCTCGACCGCTCGTTCGGCTCGCCGCGGTTCAGCGAGGTCAACCTGATCACCGCCGTTACGGTCGTCGATCCACTGACTATCCGGATCGCCCTGGACAAACCGTACAGCCCGTTCCTGTCCATCCTCTCCGACCGCGCGGGCATGATGGTCTCCCCGGCGGCCGCGCGCCGGCTGGGCCGGGACTTCGCCCGCGAGCCGGTGTGCAGCGGGCCCTACAAGTTCGTCGAAAAGCGCCCGCAGGAACGCATCGTGCTGGAGCGGTTCGACCGCCACTGGGACCGGAGCGCCGGTTTCCTGGAACGGATCGTCTTCCGTCCCTTCAGCGATGAAAACGCGCGCGTGGCCAACCTTCGCGCCGGGGAGCTGGACATCATCAACCTGGTGCCGGCGGCCGAAGTGCCGCGGCTGAAGACCGAACAGGGCATCGTGCTGCTCGAACGCGCCGGATTGGGCTGGCAGGGTATGTGGATCATGGTGTCCGGCCCGCCGTTCAACAACAAGGCGCTGCGCCAGGCGCTCAACGCCACCATCGACCGCCGCACGCTCGTGCGCGTCGTCTTCGGGGAGACCGCCGAGCCGGCCAACGGGCCGTTCCCGCCGGGGATGTTCACCTACGCCATCCCGGCCAACTCGCGGATTCCGGAGCGCAATCTGGATCTGGCGCGCCGCAAACTGCAGGAAGGCGGGCAGCCCAACGGGTTCAGCTTCACCCTGAAGATCTCGCCGGGACGACAGCCGCAGCAGGTCGCCCAGGTCATCCAGTCGATGGCGGCGGAGGTCGGCATCCGCATCAACATCGAGATCGTGGAGTTCGGCGCCCTGCTCAGCCAGCTGTCGAACCACCGGTTCGAGGCGTCCCTGCTGGGGTGGTCGGGACGCCCGGACCCCGACGCGAACCTGTACGGGTTCTTCGTGACCGGCGGCGGCTTGAACAACAGCGACTACGCCAACAGCCGGGTCGACTCACTGATGGACGCTGCGCGGATCCTGACCACCAACGATCAACGCCGCCGCGCCTACACCGATGTGATGAACGCGCTCAACGACGACCTGCCGTACCTGTTCCTGTGGTGGCCGAAAGAGTACAAGGCGATGAGCGCCAAGGTGCAGGGATTCGTGCAAGTTCCCGACGGCATGATCCGGACGCGGACGGTGTATCTGCGGCCATAATTGAGCCTCTTCCTGCTGCGCCGCGCGCTGCTCACGCTGCCGGTGTTGTTCTTCGTCAGCGTGATCGTCTTCGCGCTGATCAACCTCATCCCGGGCGATCCGGCCCGCATCATGATGGGGGAGGAGGCCAGTCCGGAAGCCCTGGCCGTCCTACGCGAGCAGATGGGCCTCAACCGGCCGGTCTACGTGCGCTACGTGATCTGGCTGGGGCGGGTCGTGCGGGGAGATCTCGGCAAGTCAGTGCGCGACGGCCGCTCCGTGCTCGAGACACTGCTGCTGAAACTGCCGGTCACCGTTGAGCTCTCGCTCGTCGCGCTGCTGGTCGCCTGGGCGATCGCCATCCCCGCCGGTGTGCTCGCCGCCTGGAGGCGGCGCACGCTGTGGGACTACACCGCCACCACCGTCGCGCTGGCGGGGGTCTCCATCCCCAACTTCTGGCTGGGCATCATGCTGATCTACCTCTTTGCCGTCAATTTGCGCCTTCTGCCTCCCTCAGGGTACGTGGAGCCGTGGATCGATCTCGCCCGCAACCTCAAGTTGATGGTGATGCCGGCGGTCGTGCTGGGCACGGCGCTGGCCGCCCTCGTGATGCGGCTGCTGCGCTCGAGCATGATTGAGGTCCTAGGGACGGATTATGTCCGGACGGCGCAGGCGAAGGGCGTCCCCGACCGCGGGGTCCTGTTCCGGCACGCCATGAAGAACGCGATGATCCCGGTGGTAACGATCATGGGGCTGCAGTTGGGCGGGCTGCTCGGGGGAGCCGTGATCACCGAAACGATCTTCGCCGTCCCCGGGCTGGGCCGGCTGGCCGTCGAGTCGATCCTGACCCGCGACTACCCGATGGTGCAAGGCGTCGTCCTGTTCTCGGCGTTCGCGGTGGTCACCGTCAACCTTGCCGTGGACGTCGTCTACGCATTCCTCGACCCGCGCATCCGCTGGGAGGAGCGCGCGGCGTGATGCGACCGCGGGCAGCCACCGCCGCAGCGACCGGCACGATTGACCGAACGCCGGCGCAGAGACGGACGGTCCGCCGCGACGGCCTGCGCTATCTCCTCGACCGCTACGCCCGCAACCCCATGGCGCTGGCGGGGCTCGGCGTGATCCTGCTGATCGTCATCGCCGCCGTCGCCGCCCCCGTTCTGGCCCCGTACAATCCGATCACGCCGGATTTCGACGACCTCCTCCATCCGCCGAGCCGCGCCCATCCGATGGGCACCGACGACCTGGGCCGAGACGTCCTCAGCCGCGTCATCTTCGGATCGCGCACGTCGCTGCTGGCCGGCATCATCTCGGTCGGAATCGCGGTAGCGGTCGGGCTGCCGCTGGGCCTGCTGTCCGGATACTACCGCGGGCGGCTGGACGACGTGCTGATGCGCCTGACCGACGCCATGCTCTCGTTCCCCTTCCTCGTGCTCGCCCTCGCGCTGGCGGCGCTGCTGGGTGCGGGGTTGGATAAGGCGATGATCGCGATCGGCATCGTGTTCACGCCCAGCTTCGTCCGCCTCTCGCGCGCGCAAGCGCTCAGTGAGCGGGAACAGAACTACGTGGAAGCGGCAAAGGCGCTGGGCGCGGGCGACGGACGGATCGTCTGGCGCCACATCCTGCCCAACATCGTCTCCCCGATGCTGGTTCAGGCCTCGCTGGCGACCGCGGCGGCCATCACGGCCGAGGCGGCGCTGTCGTTTCTGGGGTTGGGCACCCAGCCGCCGACGCCATCATGGGGATCGATGCTCAACATCGCGCAGGCCTATCTGGGCACCGCGCCCTGGCTGGCCATCTGGCCGGGGCTGGCCATCTTCGTGACGGTGCTTGCGATGAACCTGCTCGGTGACGGATTGCGCGAGGCCCTCGATCCCCGCCTGCGATAGCAGAGGCCGCGGATGCGGCCATCCACCTTCCCTCTCCCGGTGGGAGAGGGAAGGGTGAGGGTAGAACTCGGAACGTATTCCGCAGTCTGGGAGGTTTAGAATCATGAGGCGCTTGGTAGTCCTCGTCCTGATCGCGCTGGCGGCATCGGTGTGGACGCCTGTGGCGCTGTCGGCGCCGACCGTCCGCCTGTCCATTCTTACCGGAGGCACCGGGGGCGTGTACTTCCCGCTCGGCGGCGGACTCGCCCAGTTGATCTCCCGATACATCCCCGGCGTGCAGGCCACCGCGGAGGTCACGCCCGCGTCGGTCGACAACATGCGGCTGATCGGCGCCAAGCGCGCCGACGTCGCCTTCACCCTGGCCGATACGGCGTTTGACGCCTACAAAGGACTGGCTGCGTTCCAGGGCAACGCGGTCCCGATCCGCACGCTGACGCCGATCTATAACAACTTCAACCACCTGGTCACCATCGACGGCAGCGGAATCAACACCATCGCCGACGTGCGCGGCAAGCGCGTGTCGGTCGGCTCCCCGGGCAGCGGGACCGAGGTCACCGCGCTGCGCATCCTTGAAGCCGCGGGGATCAACCCTGACCGCGACATTCGCAAGGAACGGCTGGGCGTCGATCAATCCGCCGACGCCATTAAGGACCGTAGGATCGACGCATTCTTCTGGAGTGGCGGGCTGCCGACCGCCGCGGTACTCGATCTGGCAACGACGCCGGGCATCCGGATGCGGCTCGTGCCCTTGGACAGCACGCTCGCGAACCTGCAGCGGAGGTACGGCAACCTGTACTTCCGCTCGGTCATCTTGAAAGACTACTATCCGGGGGTGCCGACCAACACCGCCACCGTGGGCGTGGCGAACCTTATCGTGGTACACCAGGATTTCTCAGCCGAGCTCGCCTACCAGATCACGAAGCTCATTTATGAGCGCCGCGCGGACCTCGCAGCGGTGCACAAGGAAGCCGCGAACATCACTCTGATCGGAGTAGCAGGCCGGTCCCCGGTGCCGTTCCATCCGGGAGCCATTAGGTACTTCAGGGAACGCGGAATCGAGGGCTTCTGACGGGCGGGAAACGCGCAAACGGGGGAAACGCGGAAACACGATGGGGCGGCGTCTCCTTATCGCGGGGCTGGCTGTCGCGGCCGGTGTGGTAATCGCCACGGCGCCGGCGTACCAGTTGGTGATCACGCGGGAGGACGGGCACGTGATGTGGCGCGTGCCCGTCCGCTCAGGCACTCCGGTGGTGCTCGCGTACACGAACTCGATCTACCGTGCCCCGACCGAAGAACTCTTGATCGTCACCGCCAGCGGATTCAGACTCACCGAGGTGCGCAGCACGTCCGAGGCGGTCCTGCAGTACAATGCGCTGCCTGCGCCGTACACGCGGCGGGGAGCGTACGTGGCCGCGGTTGCCCTCGTCGAGCTCGCCGCGCGGCTGCCGCTGCGCATCGGCCAAACCGGACGCCAGCGCCTGATCGTAGACGGCCGGACCCTGCCGCTCTTCGCGGCGGGCATCGGAACACGGGTCACCCTGGAAATCAAACGGCTCCCGCCGCTGGCACAGTGGATCGGGTGGTAGGACCCCGCAATGGCTGAAGATCGTCCCGCCGCGCTCCCCGCGACGCCGGAAGCAGTCGAGGAGCTGGTCGAGAAGTTCGAAGGCCAGACACGCCATCTGACGGGCCGGGCCGGACAGTTCATCACGGCCGTCCTCGTCCTCATGTCCATGTACCACCTTTGGTCCACCCAGGCAACCGTCATTGCCCAGCAGCACCGCACCATCCACCTGCTGTTTGTCCTATTCCTGGTCTTTTTGCTCTATCCAGGATGGAAGTCCGCACGCGCGCGCATCCATCCGGTCGATGTCGCTCTGTCGCTGGCGAGCATCGTGGCGATGGGCTGGATCCTCTACGACTTCGAGCAGTTCATCTACCGGGCGAGCATTCCCAGCCCGGTCGACATCGTGCTGGGAGTCCTGACCGTGCTCCTGGTGCTGGAAGCCACCCGCCGCTCGGTCGGCAATGCGCTGGTGATCGTCGTCGCCGCCTTCATCCTCTACGCCTTCGCGGGGCCGTATCTCCCGGCGCCGTGGACGCACCGCGGATACGACGTCGAGCGGATGGTCGGGCAGCTCTACATCACGCTGGAGGGCATCTTCGGCGTACCGCTGGCGGTCTCGTCCACCTTCATCATCTTGTTTACGATCTACGGCGCGTTTCTCGACCAGTCCGGCGCGGGCAAGTTCTTCGTAGACCTGGCGTTTGCGCTGACGGGACGCCGACGTACCGGAGCGGGGCAGGCGGTGACCGTGGCGTCGTTCCTGCTGGGCGGGCCGTCGGGCAGCGGCGTCGCCACCACGGTGACGGTCGGGGCGATCGCTTATCCGCTGCTCCGCAAGGCGGGCTACGACAAAGAATCGGCGGGCGGGCTGCTGTCCGCCGGCGGCATCGGGGCGGTGATCTCACCCCCCATCCTCGGGGCGGCGGCGTTCCTGATCGCCGAGATCCTGGGGATTTCTTACCTGCAAGTCTTGATCATGGCGGCGATCCCGACCGTCTTGTACTACCTCTCGATCTTCCTGATGATCGAGCTCGATGCGCGCAGGTTCGGGCTGCGGACCGTGGACATCAAAGCCGAGAAGACCAGCACGCTGCTCGTGCGCTACTGGTACCTGCTCAGCTCACTGTTCGTCATTCCGGCCTTCATGGTCTACGGATTTACGGCGATCAACGCCGTCTTCTGGGCGACGATCGTCGCGTGGCTGGTCAGCTACCTGCGGCGCGATACCGCCCTCGGACCTCGGAAGCTTGTCCATGCCCTCGCCAACGGATCCCGGCAGATCCTGGGGATCGCCGCGACGACCGCCGCGGCCGGCATCATCGTGGGGATCACCAACCTGACCGGCCTCGGACTGAAGATGTCTGACATCATCATCAGTCTGGCCGGCGGCAACCTCATCCTCACGCTGATCTTCGCCGCCCTTGCGCTGTGGGTGTTGGGGCTGGCGCTACCGATCACAGCGACCTACATCATCGCAGCCGTCATCGTCGCACCGGCGCTGACGAAACTGGGCGTCAACGAACTGGCCGCGCACATGTTCATCTTTTACTACGCGGTGCTGTCCGAGGTGTCGCCGCCCGTCGGCCTCTCGCCGATGGCCGCCGCGGCCATGACCGGGGGCAACCCGTTCAGAACGATGATGCTGGCCTGGAAGTACACGCTGCCGGCGTTTGTCGTCCCCTTCATGTTCACCGTCCATCCCGACGGGTTGGGACTGCTGCTCCAGGCTCCCGTCGCGGACGTGATCCGCGTTTCCATCACCGCCGTAGTCGGGCTGGCGGCCATCGCGTCGGGCATCAACGCCTGGCTGATCCACCGCACGACCGTGGTGGAACGGGCAGTCCTCATCATTGCCGGTACGCTGCTGATCTATCCCGCGGCCTCCCTTGATCTCATCGCCGTCGGACTGATCGTCGCCGTCTTGGCCATGCAACTCCTAGTTAAGAGACCGGTTCCTCAGACTCCGTAACCCCCGCCTTCACGGTCTTCACAGTCTTCACCGTCTTCACAGTCTCCACCATCCGAGCGCGCGACGTGATTTGGACCGTGAAGACCGTGTAGACCGTGGAGACCGTGTAGACTAGGTTAAGAGTGGATCAGCGCCCTCCTGAGGAACAACATCAGGCGGCTGGCACGAGTCGCGCTGCCGAGCCCATCGATGCTCCAGGTCTAGTGCGGTGGTGCATCAGTCTGCTGGCTGCCCACGCCTGGCAGTCAATGGGCCTCCTTCCGAACCCCGCCAGCAACAAGATCGAGCGCAACCTCAGCGACGCCAGGCTCGCCATCGACGCCGCTGCCGCGCTGGCCGAGCAGGTGAAACCGACGCTGGACGAGTCCGCCCGCCGCGAGATGGATGCGTTGCTGACCGACCTGCGCGTCAACTTCGTCGAGCAGCAGGCGAGGGCAACGCAGTCTTCCCAGTCTACCCAGTCTACCCAGTCTACAAACGAACCCACTGATTGAGACTGGGAGGACAGAGGAAGACTGGGAAGACCGGGTAGATTCCGATGGCCAACCGCCTCTCCTCCGAACGAAGCGCTTACCTCCGCAGCGCCGCCGAGCAGCCCGTCCAGTGGTACCCCTGGAGCGAGGCAGCGTTCGCCCGGGCGCAGCGCGAAGACAAACCGATCCTCCTCGATATCGGCGCCGTCTGGTGCCACTGGTGCCACGTTCTCGACCAGGAAAGCTACGACGACCCGGAAGTCGCCGCAATCATCAACGAGCACTTCATTCCCATCAAAGTAGACCGGGACGAACGGCCCGATATCGATGCGCGCTATCAGGCCGCGGTCAGCACGATCAGTGGGCAGGGAGGCTGGCCGCTGACCGGCTTCCTCACGCCGTCCGGCCGCGTGTTCTTCGGCGGCACCTACTTCCCGCCCGAGGACGCCTTCGGGCGGCCCGGATTCAAGCGCGTGCTGCTGAGCGTCGCGGCGCACTATCGCGACAACAAAGCGGAGGCGGAAGACACGGCCCAACAAATTTACGGCCAGCTGGTTGCCGCAGCAGCGCCGCCACGAACGCAGACCGAAGGGCCTGAGCGAGCACAGCGAGTCGAAGGGCTCGTGCAGACGGCGGTGGAGAGCATCGGCCGTGCCTTTGACATGGCAAACGGGGGCTTCGGGAACGCACCGAAGTTCCCGCACCCGGCCGCGATCGAACTCCTCCTCCGGCGGTATGATCGGACCCGCGAAGACTGGCTGCTGACGATGATCACCCGCACGCTGGAGAAGATGGGACGCGGAGGCATCCACGACCAGATCGGCGGAGGGTTCCATCGCTACTCGACCGACGCCCGGTGGATCGTGCCGCACTTCGAGAAAATGCTGTACGACAACGCCGGATTGCTCTCGAACTATGCCCACGCCTTTCGGGCTACGGGGAGCGAGCTGTTCAAGGCGATTGCCCTCAACACCGTCGAGTTCTTGCTGGGGGTCCTGTCGGATCGGGAGCATGGAGGATTCTTCGGCAGCCAGGACGCCGACGTCGCCCCCGGTGACGATGGGAGCTACTTCACGTGGAGCGAGTCCGAAGCACGCGCGGCGCTGACGGACGACGAGTATGACGTCATCTCGGCCTCCTATCACCTGAGCGGGCCGGGAGAAATGCCGCACGACCCATCCCGGCACGTGCTGTTCGTGGACAAGGATCCCGACGTGATCGCCGCTGCGGGCGGCCGGTCCGTGGAGGACGTCCGGCGGCTGCTCTCCGGCGGGCGCCAAAAGCTGGACGCCGCCCGGGCCACCCGGCAGGCCCCGTACGTCGACACTGCCCTCTACACGAACTGGAACGGGATGGCGATCTCCGCGGTCATCGCCGCCGCCCTCGCTCTCGGTGACCCACGGTATGAGCAAGCGGCAAAGCGAAGCCTCGACCGCCTCCTGCGTGAGGCCTACGTACCGGGAGAAGGATTCCGTCACGTGGCGGGCCTGCCCTCATCGGTGCGCCTGCTCGACGATCAGGTTCAGATGGCGCAGGCGCTGCTGGACGCTTACGAGACCACAGCTGAGGCGCGCTACCTGCTCGCGGCGCAGGACCTCGCCGAGGTAATCTTGAGGGACTTCGCGGACCCGAACGGCGGATTTTTCGACGTACCGGTGACGCGCGGGGATCCGTCGCTGGAGACTCCGCAGAAACCCGTGCAGGACGCGCCGACACCTGCCGCCAACGCTGTCGCGGCGGCGGTGCTGTTGCGACTCTCGAGGATGCTGGATGTCGCTCGATACCGTGACGCGGCCCTGCGCGTACTCGAGCTCTATGCACCGGGGGTGGCCGCTCACGGACTGTTTGCGTCGTCGCTGTTCCTCGCGCTCGACGAGGCACTAGAGGAACCGGCGCACGTGACAATCGTGGGTGCGGCCGCAGACGCTCGCACGCGCACCCTCCACGAGGCGGCGCTCCACGCGTACCGGCCGGGCAAGATCATCTCGCTGCACGAAAGCCTAGACGGCCCGATCCCGTTGCCGCCGGTCGTACGGGCCATGGTGACCGCGGCGGCTGAGCCCCGCGCTTACGTCTGCGCGGGAACCGCCTGCGCGCCACCGACCGGAGACCCCGAGGCCCTGGCCGAAACCATTCGCACGTTTGGACGATAAAATGTCCTACGTCGACCTCAAACGCATGCTGGCCGACCTCACGATGGAGGTGGTCGCGGATCCCGAGAGATACAGCGGTGGCGATAGGGCTCTAGATGACCGGTTGATCCAACTGGGTATCCTGGCCAGAGAGGGAGACCGCGCCGAACTGCGCCAAGATTTCCGGCCGCACCAACGCTACTTCGAGCAGCAGACCGGACGGTTACGCTCGTTCCTCGCGAAGTACCGTGCCGGTCGCCCACCGGCGGAGACTGCTCCGGACCCGCTGTGGGCAGGCGTCCTCCTCTTCAATGAAGGCCTGTACTTCGAGTGTCACGAGTGGCTCGAAGCGGCGTGGAAGCGCTCGGTGGGACCGGAAAGGAACTTCCTGCACGGCATCGTGCAGGCCGCCGCGGCCTTCTACCACTACGAGAAGGGGAACATGCATGGAGCGCGCACGCTGTTGGGGAAGGCCCTGCGGCGGCTCGAGACGTACCCGTCCCCCTATCTCTCAGTCGATCTGGACGACCTAAGCAGAACCCTCACGCAATGGCAGACAGAGTTTGCGCAATCCGACGGTCCTAGGCCAGACTCCCACCATCCCACTATCAGGTTCGCAAGGCGTTAGACCAGCGTCACATGGCGCAGGGCCGGCTTTGCCGAGCCCGAGCATCACACACGTCGCATTGGCGAGTCCGATTTTGGGGAGGGGGAGGTTCGGAAGGGGGGAGGGCGCGCCCCCTCTCCATCCGAGAGAAGAACGAGGGAGCTCCGTGGGGGTGACGAGTCGACGGCGGGTTGACGGCGGGGGACGGAGCTCCCTTGTTATCGACGGGATGCCCCGTTCCAGGCGTCGCTAGACGGACCGACGAAAGATTTCTTTCCACGCGGGAATACGCGGCAGGCTTACGCCGATTCGAAGGACAAATGCGGGAGGTATATCCCGCTTGACAGCCTTTTTCTTTGGCGGCAAATTCTTTCGTCAAGGATTTCCTAAAACATCCGTTACCGATTTATTACTGAGTTCCTCGGCCAGCCCGACCACGATTCCCTCGGGGCCGCGGACGAAGCAGAGCCGATACTTGTCCTCGTACTGCGCGACCTCGTCTACCAAGGACGCGTCGAGGGGGCGGAGCTGAGCGAGCGTCGCATCAAGGTCGTCGACGAGGAACATGATGCGGCGCATGCCCAACGTGTTGGAAGGCGCATTCTCGGGGCCGAACCGGACCGCGGCGGGCGTGTGGAACTTGGAGAGCTCGACCTGACCGTGGCCGTCCGGCGTCCGCATCATGGCAATGTCGGCACGGACGTTCTTGAGCCCGACGACGCGATCTGCCCATGGGCCCTCGACTGTCGTCTCACCCACGAGCGTCATGCCCAGCGCGGCGAAGAACTCCTTCGCGGCCTCCATATCGTCGACCACGATGAGGACGTTGTCCATCCGTAGCAATTTACTTTTTGCGGTCATATATTATCCAGTTTGAAACCAAAAGGGGAATAATCGGCTCGGACCGATGCGAGAGGTGATTCTATTTCCCCGAAAAAACGGCTGGCTTCACTTCCTAACTGGCGGAGGGGGTGGGATTCGAACCCACGGAGCAGGTTTTGCCCGCTCAACCGCTTAGCAGGCGGCTACCTTCGGCCGACTCGGTCACCCCTCCGAACTCACCTATCGTACCACGATTCCCGCGATGCCCTGCTTTTGCGGTCACTGGCCCTGCAGCCCTTCGGTGGTTGCCTTCCACGTCCCCGGCCCATACACGATGATAGCCACGACGCGGCCGGACATCGACCGCACTTTGCCGATCTCGAACGTGATGCCCAGTCCGTCGTAGATCAGCGAGACCGACCCGTCGTCATCCTCGGTGGTGAACTCACGGCCGTAGGCGCTCTCGACGGCACCACGCTCGCTGCCCGCCGTAATCCCCTTATCCGTCCGGTAAGCTTCCGTCAGCGCGACGAGGACAAGGACGATACGGCCCGACTCCTTTTCCGCGATCACCAGGTGAGGCCGCAGCGGCCAATCGTATACCGTGTACTTCCCGTTCCGGGTGTCCGTTCGATCGACGATGGTCCCCAGTTCCGTCATGGCGTCACTCACGTTGGCGCCGACGCGGATTCCTCCGATGGACTGTCCGGCGACGATCGCCGTGTTCGTCTGCGCCGACACCGGGGCGGCAACAACGGCAAGGCCAAGCGCGACGATCAACAGGATTGCTCTCACAGGATTTGCTCCTACTCCCAGCTGGGTGAAGTAACGTCCCTTTACTCTACCATACGTGCCCCCTCACCCTGCACCACAGACCGGGAGGCCCTTTCTCGCATTCGCACGAATGACAAGCGCATGCGCGTCATGATCTGGGCGGACGTCGAGGGCGTCGCCGGCATCAATACGTGGGAGCAGACCGGCGGCAAACTGCCCCTGTACGAGGACGGCCGGCGTCTGTACACCGAGGAAGTCAATGCCGCGGTGCGCGGGTGCAAGGCGGCCGGGGTGACAGACATCTACGTAGTCGACGGACATGGGGGCGGGTACGAAGGGGGCCGCGGATTCATGACGCTGATCCCGGACCGGCTCGAGTCGGGCGCACGCTACGTGCTCGGCCACCCGTGGGCGCGATTCGTCGAGCCCTTCGAGGCGGGATGCGACGCGGTCGTGTTCGTGGGGGCGCACGCAAAAGCCGGAACCGCGAACGGCGTGCTGTCTCACACCGTATCGTCGGAATCGTGGTACCTGGCAACGATCAACGGGACGGCGGTGGGAGAGTCGGGGATCGTCGCCGCGATCGCCGGTTCATGGAACGTCCCGGCTGTCTTCGTCGCGGGAGACGACGCCACGTGCCGCGAGGTGCAGGAGCTCCTCGGGCCAACCGTCGTGGCGGTCCCGGTCAAGACGGCACTCGGCCGGTACTCGGCCCTGCACCTGGCTCCGGTGGACTCACGCCAGCGCATCGAGTCGGGAATAGCGAAGGCGCTCGCCGAGAAACCGCAGTGGCCGCAGCCGCTGCGTTTCGAGCCGCCGGTCACGTTTCAGGTCGAGCTGGCCACACCCGACCGCGCCACGGCGTTCATGGGGCGCACGCACGTGGAGATTGTCGGGCCACGCACGGTGCGGGCAACGGGCAAGAACTTCTGGGAAGCCTGGGACGCGATCTGGTACCGGAACTGAACAGGGAACAGCGAACAGGGAACCGGGAACGGAAACCAGTGGCGCGCCCGGGGGGACTTGAACCCACGACCTTTGGCTCCGCAGGCCAACGCTCTATCCACTGAGCTACGGGCGCGCGCGCAGGCAATTATAGCACAGGCCGCCTCATGAGCACCCGATGACCGCCGGCGCCGTCGCGCTGGTGCTCGCCGCCGCCGTAATCCACGCGACCTGGAATCTGCTCAGCAAGCGCACCGGTGGCGGGGCCGCGTTCGTCTGGCTGACCGGCTGTATCGCCGCGGTCGTCTATGCTCCGGTTGCGGCCGCCGCGGTCGTCCTCCAGCATCCCCACTTCGGCCCGCTCGAGATCGCGTTCATGACCGGCACGGCCCTGCTCCACCTCGCGTACTTCATCGCGCTGCTGCGAGGGTACCGCGCGGGCGACCTCTCGCTAGTCTATCCGCTGGCCCGTGGCACCGGCCCGGCACTGGCAACCATCGCTGCGATCGCATTCTTCGGTGAACGCCCGAGCGTTATCGCGCTGATCGGCGCCGCGCTCGTGGTCACCGGCATCCTGGTTATGGCCGGCGGGGCGAACATCCTCCGATTCAGGCACGCGGCCGAAACCGTCCGGCGCGCCATCGGCTACGCGCTGCTCACCGGCCTGACCATTGCCGTCTACACGCTGTGGGACAAACATGCCGTCAGCGTGCTGCTGATTCCCCCGTTGATTCTGGACTGGTTTTCCAACGTGGGCCGGGTCGCGTTCCTCACGCCGTTCGCCCTTCGGCGGTGGGGAGACGTGCGCCGCCACTGGTCGGCGCACCGGCTGGAGACGTTCGGCGTCGCGATCCTTTCGCCGCTGTCGTACATCCTCGTCCTCACCGCGCTGGTCTTCACGCCGGTGAGTTACGTCGCGCCGGCGCGCGAAGTCAGCATCCTCATCGGCACCGGCATGGGCACGCGATTCCTGTCGGAAGGCGACGCCCGCCGCCGCATGATCGCCGCGGCGGCGCTGGTCGCCGGAGTGATTGCGCTGGCGTTGGGGTGAACGGCGGTGATTTGCTAGAATGGGCTGCGGGCCCGTAGCTCAGTGGATAGAGCAGGGGACTCCTAAGCCTCTGGTCGGGGGTTCGATTCCCTCCGGGCCCGCCAGGAGATGTCGGGACTCCGAACGGTCTTCTCGGGTTCCCGACATCTCTGTTCTTGTTCGAAAGATGAATCGAACCCCCGACCAGGAGGGGGATGTGGGGGAGGGACTCCCCCACGGTACCTACTGCGGGGGCAGCGAGCGCGGGAGAAGTTTCCGTAGTGCCAGGCGAGATACCGACGCGAGCGAATCAGTTTCCTTCGGGCGACCCGAACACCCTCTGGATCATGTCGAGGTTTTCCGACCGGCCGATGTCGACGTCCATGGCGATCTCCGGATGCTCCACGATGACCGGGACGACCCGCACCCCGAAGGCGTCGGAGGCGCGTGCCGCGACTTCGGTAATCGACAATTTTCCGGTATAGAGCTTCGTGAACACGGACCATCCGAGCGCCTGGGCCACCAGGAGCCGGAGGAGCAGCGGCTGCTTCCTCGCCCCGATAATGCGCTCGACGAATGGACGCACACGCGGGAGGATCGCGGGATTGAGGATCATCATGTTGCCGGCGCAGAACGTGCCCTCCGCCAGGGTGATGAACATCTTCTGGGCGGCGGGGAACTGCGCGAGGATCACGTTGTCGGGCACGATCGGGTAAAAGAAGTCCCCGTACTCCGCCGTGCACGCATCGAGGACCTCTTCGATGACGAACGGAGTCAGCAGCGGCAAATCCGACGCCGTCACCAGGGTGAGCCCGCTCGGCTGCAATACCTCGAGCGCCCGGATGACGTTGTCCATGATGTCGCCGACCGCCGGTATAAGCGTTACTGTCTCCGGGAGCACCGGCCGGAGATCGGCTTCCGGCCCGACAACGGCGATGCGGCCGATGCTGGGCGTTTTGGCCAACGCCGCGACGACGTGGACGACGAGCGGGCGGCCGGCAATCAGCACGAACGCCTTGTTGGGCAGCGTCGGATCGAGCCCGGGCTCGCTTCCACCTCCGGCTAGGACAATCGCGTCCATTTCATCGCCACCCGGGCCGGCAGCCGCCGGTATCCCAGTTTCTCGTTGACGGCCACCATCGCGTAATTCGCCGTGTCATTGTTGGTCCGCATCGCGCCGATACCGTTGCGCTGGGCAAACTCGATCGTCGCCAGCTTCAGTGCCGTGGCCAGCCCGCGCCCACGGTACTCCCGTCGGACGCCAGTGAAATAGGTGTACCCGGGCCTGCCTTCGGGCGTAAAGACGCCGCTGGTGCCGACCCACTCGTCGCCGTCGGTCAGCAGGAGCAGCCCGTCCGGCCGAAAACCGGGGGCGCCAAAATACATCTTGAATTCCTCAAACGAGAACCGGGGCGGCCCATCCGGATGCGGCACGTCCTTGGCAAGGAGCATCGACAAGTCGTACATCCGCCTCATCATCTCGTCGGTCAGGCCGAGTTCGGCGAAGGACCGCAAACGCAGACCGCCCAGCCGGCGGCGCCATTCGGGAAAACGGCTCCAGTCGAATTTTGTGACATCGAGTTCCATCTCGAATCGCTGGTACGCCTCACGGTACCCCAGACGGTCAAGGAACACCCGCGACCCATGATCATCCTCTCGAATCATCGCCGTCAACTCGGTGCCGCCATGCTCGATGGCATATGTCCGCTGCCGGCGCTCTAACTCGCTCCCGATGCCGCGGCGCTGGAAATCGGGGCGAACGGCGACGATGAGCCGGAACATGTGCGGAGGGCGCGACTGGACGTGGTTCCCGGTCTCCGCGACCGCCACGGCCTGCGACGCGGCGACCGCAACGAGCCGGTTGAACGCGTCGTTGGGATCTCGCATCGTCTCGCCATATTGAAACTCTTCAAGTGACACGCGGTCCTCCGGAGGCAGGACGGCGTCGAGCAACCCGACGACCGGCTCCACGTCGTCGGCGGTCGCGGGCCGAATCATGACGTCAAACAGGGATGGGTGAGCCATGGTCCGTGTTCCGTGCAGTTCTTGCTCCGCCACGCGGAATCCCCTTGCGCAGACCCGTTTTGGTCGGGTCGCGGCGGGAGAAAAGTAATTTGTTGACATTATGAATGACCAGGAGCAAACCTCCACGATCCCCCCATGGCTGCTGCGGCTGGGGAGCAGGCTCCGCTTAGCTAGGCGCGCACGCGGGCTCACCCAAACCGATGCGGCAGGCCCAGGTCTGACCAAGAGCTTCGTGAGCCTGCTCGAATCCGGCCGCACGTACCCTTCTGTGGGCACGCTGGTGACCATCGCGGATCGGCTCCAGACGTCACTGGGCCAGCTGTTGCTCGATGATGTCCATCTGATGAGAGAGACCGCACTCAACTTGGTCGCGCTGGCGCGGGCGTCCGCCCGTGAAGCGAAGGCCGAACTCCTCCTCGACGCCGCCGAAAGCCTGGCCGGCGACGGTGAGGACCTGCCCGTAGAACTCCGGCTGGCCCGCGGCGACGTCGCTGTCGCGCAGGAGCGGCCCAGGGACGCCGATCGATGGTACCGTGATGCGCTGGCTCAGGCAAAACGGCGGCGGCTGCGAGAGTATGAACCCCGCGCGCTGACACGCCTTGCCGAGCTGGCCTACCGAAACGGCGACCTCACTCATGCCCGCACGAACGTC
Source organism: bacterium (assembly GCA_036004445.1). Classification (GTDB taxonomy): domain Bacteria; phylum Sysuimicrobiota; class Sysuimicrobiia; order Sysuimicrobiales; family Kaftiobacteriaceae; genus DASXUC01. The sequence continues at coordinate 110 of DASYRL010000147.1, read as the reverse complement.
GAAGACGCGCTGGCGGCCTTCCGCGCAAGCCGCACACTGCGGACCCTCGACGGCTGCAACGCGCTCATCCTCCACGGCTCGATCCTGGTCGACCAGGGCAAACCGGCACG
>DASYRL010000146.1:0-2239 GCA_036004445.1 bacterium | reverse complement strand
GGTCAGCGCCGCGCTGACCGAGCGCATCACGATCGAGAATGGCGTCGTCCAGCAATCGAACTTCCACGACTACCCGCTGCTGCGGATGGCCGACGCGCCCGACATCCACGTGGATCTGCTGACCAGCGAGCAGCCGCCGGGTGGCATCGGCGAGGTCGGACTGCCGCCGATCGGCGGCGCCATCGCCAACGCCGTCGCGGCCCTGACCGGCGCGCGCGTGCGCGCGTTGCCGATGCTGCCGGACCGCGTGCAGACCGCGCTGAAGGAGGTTCCGGCCCGGAGCTGAGCTACGAGGGCGGCCGGACGACCTCCGATCGCGCCGCCGCGATCTCCGACTGCGCGTTCTCCATGCCGGGGAATTCCCGGCCTGCTCTCCGGTACCAGCCCTGCGCGTTCTTCAAATCACCCTCGAGGATGTGCACGATGCCGTGCAGCCACGCCGCCTGCGCGGAGTCGTCCTTCTGGACGATCTCGTGCGCCTGTTGCCACGCTCCGGCCGCGAGGAGCTCGAGGGCCCGGGCAAGGGCCTCGGCGTGCGCTTCCATGGTGTCCTCCTTGATGGCAGAAGAATGCTTCTCGGATCACCACTCCGGGATGGGGTCCGCGTGGTTCTCGCCGATGCGGACACGCATGACGCGGCCCCCGGCGTCGCATTCGAAGGCGACCAGCTCGCCGTTGCCGCCGTAGCCATCCCGCGTCTCCATCCGGAACGTGTGCTCCGCAACTGAATGGAGCCGGGTCACCGCCACAGTCGGATCGGGCTGCGTCGGATCGATCATCGCGAGCCCGCCGTCGACGATCAGCACCTGCACGTCGCTCCACGGGCTGCGATACTTCCCGGCGTAGCGCTCCCAGCCCGCGGGCGCGCCCGCCGACTCGGGACGGGGCGCCGCCGCGACGATCGCGGGCGCCACCCACTGGAAGGCCTTCTCGGCGAACATCGGTGGGTTGGCGTCGTCCGCGTTGAGCATCACGATCACGCCCACGCGATCCGCAGGGCAGAGCTGCAGGATCGTGCGGTAACCCCGCAGTCGGCCGCCGTGACCGACGTACGTCTTCCCCTTGGTCCGTTCGACGCGAAAGCCGAGTCCCCATCCCGCGGTCCAGTCGGGCTCGAGCCAGTGCACACGGTGCATCTCGCGCAGCGTGCTTCCACGGAGGATCTGCGCGCCCCCGGCGGGCCCGTCCCGGAACTGCAGCATCGCGAACCGTGCCAGGTCCGTCACGCACGTCGTCATGCCGGCGGCGGGCGTGAGACCTCGTCCGTCCGTGAACGGAGCGGAACTCCTCCCAGCCGCCGGGAGGCGGCGCGTGTAGCCGGTGGACAGTCCCGGCTGGCCGGCGGGCGGCGTCGCGACCCATGTCCGGCCCATTCCGAGCGGTTCGAGGATGTGCGCGGTCACGTAGTCGGCGTACGGCTGACCTGCGACCGCGGCCACGATCTCGCCGGCGAGCGCCAGCCCCAGGTTCGAATACTTCCACTCGGTCTCGGTCGCCAGGGCGGTGCGGAGCCGTGGCACGCGCTCACGCATCTGCTCGGGCGTCGGGAACATCCCGTCGCTCCAGTACGGAAACCCGGCCTCACGCGGCAGGCCGGCCGTGTGCGTCAGCAGATGCCGGATCGTCATGACCGGCGCATCGGGGTGCGTCCGCTCGATGGCGAACCACGGCAGGTGCTCGGAGATCGCGTCGTCGAGCCGCAGCCTTCCGGCGTCCCGGAGCTGGAGGATGGCCGTGCTGGTGAAGAGCTTGGTGATCGAGGCGATGCGATACAGCGTCTCTTCCGTCGCCGGCTCTCGACGCTCGAGGTTGGCGTGGCCGAACCCCCGCGCCCACACCAGCTCCTGGTCGTGCACGATGCCGATCGAGAGGCCGGGCAGGGCCCGCGTAAGCCATCTGCGATTCGATCCACGCCGAGAGCAGCGCGAGGGCAGAGCGGACGTTGGCGTCGTCGACGATGCCCGAGGTCATTGGCCGGTCAGGGTAGCATGTCGCTCACCAGGCGGACCGGAACATCCGCTTGACCTCGGCGATGCGCTTCTCGTCCCGCTGGTAGAACGTCCACTGCTTGATCCGGCGGGCGCGAAGGAGCCCCGCCCGCGTCAGCACCTTCAGGTGCTCGCTGGCCGTCGGCTGGCTCACGCCGAGCTTCTGGGCGATGAACACCCCGCAGACGCCGTCCCGGACCAGGTCGCCGTCGACCTGGGGCGGGAAATGGGCCGTCGGCTGCTTCAGCCAG
>DASYRL010000145.1:0-4114 GCA_036004445.1 bacterium | reverse complement strand
CCTGTGGACCAACACGCGCCGCCTGCAGAGCGGGTTGCGGTCGCTGGGCTTCGAAATCGGTCCCACCGAGACGCCGATCGTGCCGGTGCTCATCGGACCGCTCGAAAAGACGTTCCTCTTCTGGCGCAAGCTGTTCGACGCCGGCGTGTTCACGAACCCGGTCGTTCCGCCGGCGGTGCCGCCGTCGCAGTGCCGGCTGCGCACCAGCCTGATGGCGACGCACACCCCGGAGCAGATCGACCGGGCCCTCGAGTCGTTTGCGACCCTCGGCCAGGAGCTCGGCGTCATTTGAGCGTTGAGGTGGTTCCCGTCCGATCCGGACGGGACCTCGAACGCTTCATCGCGTTGCCGTACAGTCTGCACCGGCGGGACCCCATGTGGGTCCCGCCGTTGCGGATGGATGTGCGGACCATCCTGTCCCCGAAAAAGAATCCGTTTTTCGAGCACGCCGCGGCCGAGTACTTCCTCGCCCGGGTCGATGGACAGGTCGTGGGCCGCATCGCCGCGATCGCCAACGAGGCCCACACCACGCTCCACAAGGACCGGGTCGGCTTCTACGGCTTCTACGAAAGCACCGATGCGGCAGCCGTCTCCACCGCCCTGTTCGATGCGGCCGCCGCGTGGCTCCGTGCGCGCCGCCTCGACACGATGCGTGGGCCGATGAATCCGTCCATCAACGACGAATGCGGCCTGCTCGTGGAAGGATTCGACACGCCGCCCGTCGTTCTGATGCCGCATAATCCGGCGTACTACGGGCCGCTCCACGACCGCTACGGGTTCCGTAAGGCGAAAGACCTGATCTGCTTCTGGGGCGGTGGCGAAACTCCTCCCGCGCGCTTCGACCGAGCCAGCCACACGATCGCCGAGCGCTACGGCGTGACCCTGCGCGCCCTCGACATGAAGCGGTTCCACGACGAGGTCGAGCTGGTGAAGCGGCTGTTCAACGAAGCGTGGGAGCAGAACTGGGGCTACGTCCCCATGACCGACGCGGAGCTGGACCACCTCGCCAAGCAGCTCAAGCCGATCATCGAGCCCGATCTCGTGGTCTTCGCCGAAGTCGGCTCCCGGGTGATCGGGTTCGCCGTCGCCATCCCCGACTTCAACGTCGCATTGAAGCACAACCCCTCCGGCCGGCTGTTCCCCGGTTTGATCAAGATCCTGTGGCACGCCCGGCACATCCACCGCATCCGCATTCCCCTGCTCGGGACGATCCAGGAATACCGCGGCAAGGGAATCGATGCGCTGTTGTATCACTGGATTTGGACCAGGAGCGTGGCCCTGGGAAAACCCTACGGCGAGGCGGGCTGGATTCTGGAAGACAACGCCGCGATGATCAACGGCCTGCAGCGTCTCGGGTTTCGTCCCTACAAGACGTACCGGGTGTTCGACAAGACGCTGTGAACGCGTTCGTCACCGGCGCCACGGGGTTCGTGGGCGCCCATCTGGTACAAGCCCTCCTGGCCCGCGGCGACGCCGTGACCTGCCTGGTGCGCTCGCCGGCCAAGGCGGCGGCCTTGGCGTGGCCGGCCGCCGTCCGCCTGGTGCGCGGCGACTTGAACGACCGCCGGGCGTTGGCGGCGGGATGCGCGGAAGCGGACGTGGTGTTTCATGTCGCGGGACAGCTGGCCGGACGGAACCTCGACCACTTTCTCGCCGCCAACCGGGATGGGACGGCACGCGTGCTCGAGGCCGCCGGCGGAGCGGCGCGTCCCCCGCGGCGCTTTGTCTACGTGTCATCACTCGCGGCCGGCGGCTCCACCGTCCCGGGACACCCGATCGACGAGTCGCGTCCGCCGGCCCCCGTGACCGATTATGGCCGCAGCAAACTGGCGGGCGAGGCCCTGGTGCGGGCGGCTCCCTATCCGTGGACCATCGTGCGGCCGCCAGTGGTGTACGGGGAGTGGGATCGGGAGCTGGTGCGCGTGTTCCGCTTCGCCCGCCGTGGAGTGGCGCCCGTGATCGGTGACGGAACGCAGGAACTGTCGGTCATTTACGCGGGCGATTTGGCCGCCGCGTTGATCGCGGCGGCGACGGCGACGGCGACCGCGGGCCATCTCTACTACGCCGCCCATCCCTCGACGATCACCAGCCACGGGTTCGTGGAGGCGGTGGGTCGGGCCGTGGGCCGGCGTCCCCTGGTCGTGCGGCTGCCCGGGCCGCTGGCGCGGGGCGCCCTTTGGGTCGTAGGTTCGCTGGCGTCCCTGGCCGGTCGAGACACCCTGTTGACGGCGGATAAGGCGAATGAGTTCCTGGCGCCGGCCTGGACGTGCAGCAGCGAAGCGCTCTCCCGCGATGCCGGCTGGCGGGCCGTGACCGACTTGGAGAAGGGATTGGCGCGTACGGCGGCATGGTACCGGACGGAGGGATGGGTGTGACGGCGACACGATTCACGCGGTTGGACTGGTGGACGCTGGGCTACGTCGCCTTCGCGACGGCGGCCGTCGGCATGTCGTTCCGCGGTGGCGATCCGGTTCCGGGCTGGCTGTATCTGGCCGGGGCGCACGCCATGCTGGTCGGCTTGGTCCTGCTCGCGCCACACGCGCGCACGTCAGGCGCCGCGGGCCGGTTCCTGGGCGACTGGTATCCCCTGCTCCTCTTGGCGGCGCTGTACGCCGAAATCGGCGTGCTCACGCTGGACGCGGGATTTCAGAACGACCTCGCGGTCCAGCGGCTCGAGACCGCGGTGTTCGGCTCGCAGGTCTCCTATCGCTGGATTCGCGAGATGCCGGTTCCGTGGCTCTCGGCCGTGCTGCACGTCTGTTACCTCGCCTACTACGCCATCCTGTATGGCTCGCCGCTGGGACTCTGGTTTTCCGGCCGGCGGGACGCGGCCCGGCACACGATCCTCGGCGTGATGGTGACGTTCTACCTGTGCTACGTGGTGTTCCTGCTCTATCCGGTCGCCGGTCCGCGCTACGCGTTTGCCCTCGCCCACAACCCGGCTACCGAAGTCGGCCCGGCCCGGTTCGCGCAGTGGCTGCTCGATCATGGTGATTCGTGGGGGGCTGCGTTCCCATCCTCCCACGTCGCCGCCTCGGTCGTGGCGACGGGATTCGCGTTGCGCTACTGGCGTCCGCTCGGGATCGCTTTGCTGTTACCGACGATCGGATTGATCCTGGCCGTGGTGTACGGCCAGTTCCACTACGGCGTCGACGCGCTCTCGGGGCTGCTCGTGGCGGGTATCATGCTGGCGGTGATGCAGCGTAGCGGACCGGTGGCGGTGCCGTCGCCGACCCGCGAGTCCGTCGTGGGTGTCCTCGACGCGAGCGCCTGAGCCCCCCCCCGTCAGGGAAGGCTTTCCGCGGTAGGGCGCGAGGTCACCGCGACCGGGGCTGGGGCTCCGAGTCGCAGGTAGTGGCGCAGATCTCGTACGTACAGTGAATCGACGGTATCCGAGACCGGCCAGGTCGTCTTGTCAGCCGGCTTGAACAGCCCCGCCATCACTCCCATCCCGCCCTCGTCCAGGGTCTGCCCGGTCGGATTGCTGTAGAACACCGTCACGCGGTAGCGGTGATCGGGCACGATGCGCCGGCCCACGCCGGTCAGTCCGATGAATTTCTTCTGCGGCATGCCGACGACATGGCCGGTCGAATCGACGATCGGCCGGGCGGTCCACAACACGTCACCCGTCGTGACATCGCGCATCACGAGCGAGTCGGCGTGGTCGTGCACGTGGCCGCCGATCCCGACGATCTTGCCGGGAATCGCCGGGCTGCCTTCGTAGAACTTCTCCGAGCGCCCGGGTGGGAGATCGAACGACTTGTCACCGACTGGGAACGCCGTATCGAACTGCCACGGGTAGGCGCGCAATACCGGGTACCAGTGACCCTCGTCGCTATACGTCAGAATCAGACGCGTGCGCACGCCCGTGAAGGAGCGCGAGGTGGGATTGTGCAGCATCGCGTTCGCCACCAGCCGCTCGCCCTTCGTGAACGGCGCGCCGAACAGCAGGCGGGACATGCTCACGTCCCCGGTCTCGCTCCCCGCCGCGAGCACGCGGCGCGAAATCGGCAGGAACAGCTCGCGATGATTGGGATCGATCAGGTTGTAGTGGTGGAGCAGCTCCCGGGGTAGCGGCCGCCCCTGGGCATCGACCATCTCGACGCGAAACCCC
>DASYRL010000144.1:0-4454 GCA_036004445.1 bacterium | reverse complement strand
CCGGCGATGATCACGTCGTAACTTCGTGAATCGTGAATAGTGAATTGTGAATCGGAGGCCCGCTCGACCACACTCAGTGGCGATTCACGATTCACGATTCACCATTCACTCGCTGGGTTTCGCGAACTCGAAGTTCAAGGGGCCCTTGAACGCCGGGACCGTCAGCGTGTCCCGGCGGTTGATTGTGATGGTCAGCCCGAGCGCGCGCAGGCTCTCCACCAGTCCCCCGCGGATGTTCAGGGCGCCCTGCATCACCGCCGGATCACCGATCGCAACGATGTCGAAGGGGCCGTGCAGCCGCTGCAGGTTGACGACCACCGTTCCTCCGACCTGGCTGATGCCGGTGGATGCGGTAATGCGCTGTCCGTTGAGCGAGATCGCCTCAGCGCCGGCCGCCCACAGTTCGTTGATCACGGCCACCAGATCCTGATAGGTGACCACGATCGGATTTGTGCCGCCTTTAGGTTGAGACTTGGGATCCTCGACGCGGACCACCACGCCGGGGCCCTGCATCGCCTTGAGGCCGAGGGCGATGCGCAGCGTCTCGAGCTCCTTGCCCATCGCCTCGGTCAAGCTGCGCCCCTGGGCCGCCGCCGTCTCATACTGTTCCAGCCGTGCCCGGAGATCAGTGACCTCGGTCTCCAGCGCCTGATGCGCTTCGCGCTCCGACTTGAGCAACGTGGCGAGCGCGTAGACGTTTCGGGTCGGGATCTCCACCTGCGACGTCAGCGCCCGGCCCGCTTTGACCTGGGCGGCGACGAGGAATCCCATGATCAGCAGGGTCGCGGTCATCAGGACCTGCGACACTCCCAGGCGCATCCCGATCACTCCCGCCACACGCTGCCGGCACCCAGCCACTGCTCCAGGGCCGTGCGGAGCTCTGGCGTGTCAGCCACCCGGACTCCTTGCGCCGTCAGTACGACCTCACGACCGGCGGCGACCAGGTGCAGCACGACGGGGCGGTCCCCGAGCCGGCCGGCGAGCAGTTCCTTGAGACGGTGCAGTCCCTCTTCTCCAACCTTCGCCGTATCGAGGCGGACGTGCAGGGTGTGTGCGGACGCCCCGTCGCTGTCTCCGTTTCCGTTCCTCGCCCTTGCGCGCGAAGCAGCCGGAACGCGCACAGGCGCCGGAGCCTCATCCGCCTCCTCCAGGGACGACACACGGTCGGCGAGGATCTTGGCCTGCTGTTCGGAGACGTCCACTTTGCCACGGATCACGACGACGGCATCGCGCTTCAGCAGGAAGTGGACCTGCTCATACGTCTTAGGAAAAATGATGACCTCACAGCTCCCGGTCAGGTCCTCGATGGTCACGAACGCCATCGCGGAGCCGGACTTGGTGGTGGTCCGCTTGACGCCGGTCACGATCCCGCCCACCGCGACGTCCGACTTGTCCGGCAGCTCGAGCAGTTGATGCAGCGCCGTGTTCACCCGGGAGGCGAGCGTGTCCTGAACATGCCGCAGGGGATGGTCGGAGATGTACAGGCCCAGCATCTCCTTTTCCATCGCCAGCAGTTCCGCCTTGGAGAACTCCTCGACCTGCGCCGCGCCGGAGACGTCGGGCTGGGAAGTCGCGCCGCCCAGATCGAACAAACCGGTCTGGCCGGATGCGCGGGCACGCTGGACCTTCTGCGCCGCATCCAGCGAATCGTCGAGCGCGGCCAGCAGCGCGGCACGCGGCTGGCGGAGCGAGTCCATGGCTCCGGCTTTGATCAGGCTCTCCATGACGCGTTTGTTGACGGCGCGGGCGTCGACGCGCTCGAGCACGTCGGGCAACGATGAAAACGGTCCGCCGTCCCGGCGGGCATCGAGGATCGCCTCCACCGCCCCCAGTCCCACGTTCTTCACGGCCGCCAGCCCGAACCGGATCGCGCCGCCGGCTTGCCCCGATCCCGAGAGGAGCGAGTGGATCGGAGTGACGGTGAAGTCCACTTCCGACTCGTTGAGGTCCGGCGGGAGCACGCTGATCCCCATGCGCTGCGTCTCCGCCACGGCCGCCGCAACTTTGTCCGCGTCGCCGGCGTCGCTGCTGAGCACCGCTGCCATGTACTCCGCGGGGTAGTTCGCCTTCAGGTACGCCGTGTAGTAGGCGATCTGCCCATAGCAGGCCGCGTGCGCCCGGTTGAACCCGTAGCGGGCGAACGGCTCGAACTGCTCAAACATCTGCTCGGCTACCTCGCCGGCCAGCCCGCGGCTCAGACAGCCGGCGATGAACTTCGTGCGCTGCTGCTGGAGCTTGTCCTTGATCTTCTTGCCGATCGCGTAGCGCAGCTCGTCGGCTTCAGCGAGCGAAAACCCGGCCGCCGCCTGTGCCACGGCCATGACGTCTTCCTGGTACACCATGACCCCGTAGGTCTCGCGCAGGACCGGTTCGAGCACCGGGTGCAGATACGTGATTGGCTCGTGGCCGTGCTTCCGGCGGATGAAGCTGGGGATGTTCGCCATGGGGCCAGGGCGAAACAGCGCGACCATCGCCATGATGTCGAGGATGCTGTTTGGGCGGAGGTCTTTCAGATACCGGGTCATCCCCGCGCCTTCCAGCTGGAACACGCCGACCGTCTCCCCCGCCGACAGCAGATCAAACGTCTTCTGATCGTCGAGGGGGATCGCGCCCAGATCGATCCGCTCGCCCCGGACCTGCTCGATCATCTTCAACGCCGTGTCGAGGATGGTCAGGTTGGCCAGACCCAGGAAATCCATCTTCAGCAGGCCGATCTTCTCAACGGCGACCATGTCGTACTGGGTCATCACGAGATCGCCTTTGGTGGCCTTCTGCAGCGGCACGATCTCCATCAGGGGTTCGCGCGAGATGATGACGCCGGCGGCGTGGGTGCTGGCGTGACGCGCTACCCCCTCCAGCTTGTGCGCAAGATCCAGCAGACGCCGGGTCTGCGCGTTCTCCTCGGCGAGCCGGTGCAGCTCGGGTTCCATCCGCAGCGCTTCGTCCAGGGTGGCGCTGAAAGGGATGAGCTTGGCAATTCGGTCCACGTCACCATACGGCAGGCCCATGACGCGTCCGACGTCGCGCACGGCCTGACGCGCACCCATCGTGCCGAACGTAATGATCTGCGCGACGCGGTCGGCGCCATACTTGTCGATGACGTAGCGGATGACCTCGTCGCGCCGGCTGTCCATGAAGTCGACGTCGATATCGGGCATCGTGACGCGCTGGGGGTTGAGGAATCGCTCGAACGGCAGGCGGTACTCCAGCGGATCGACGTCGGTCACGCGCAGCGCATAGAGCACCAGACTCCCGGCCGCCGACCCGCGCACCGTGGTGAGGATGCGCCGCTCCCGCGCGAACCGGACAAAGTCGGCCACGATGAGGAAGTACGGCGCATAGCCCATCCGCTCGATGATCGACAACTCGTAGTCCAGGCGCTGACGAACCTCCGGCGCCACCCGCCCGTAGATTTCGCTCAGCCCGGCCTCGCAGAGATGCCGCAGGTAGGACTCCGGCGTCTCGCCCGGCGGCACCGGAAAATCCGGCAGCCGGACCGTCCCGAGATCGAGGTCGAACGCGGCGCGGTCGGCCACCTCGAGCGTGGAATGGAGGGCCTGTGGGAGCTCGGCGAAGATCTGCGCCATCTCGTCGGGGGATTTGAGATAGAACTCCGGCACGTCCCCCATCCGGGGCTTGTCGGTGGCGTCGAGGTTGATGTTCATCTGGATGCACATCAGCGCATCCTGGGCGTCGGCCTCGCTGCGGTGCACGTAGTGCACGTCGTTGGTCGCGATCAGGCTCAAGCCCAGCGCCTGCGAGAGCTCGACCATTCCGGCAATGTTCTGCCGCTGCTCGGCCATCCCGTGGGACTGTACTTCAAGGTAGAAGTTCCCCGGTCCCAGGATCTCGGCGTAGCGGCCCGCGGCCGCGCGGGCCTCGGTCATGTCCCCGCGCAGGATGGCCTGCGTGACCTCGCCCTTGAGGCACCCGGAGAGCGCAATGAGGCCTCCATGGTGGGCGCTGAGCAGGTCTTTGTCGATGCGCGGTTTGTAGTAGAAGCCGTCGAGATGGGCCGTCGTCGTCAGCGCGATGAGGTTGCGGTAGCCTTCGTCGTTGACGGCCAGCAGGACGAGATGGTTGGCGTTACTGTCCAGCTTTGGGTCGCGACCGCTCAGGCTGCGCGGCGCAACGTAGGCCTCGATGCCGATGATCGGGGTAATGCCGGCCTGCTTCGCCCGCAGGTAAAAGTCCACCGCGCCGTACATCGTGCCGTGGTCGGTGATGGCGACCGCGGGCATGCCCAGCTGCTGCGCCCGGTCGATCAGCGCCCCGATGCGGCTGTGGCCGTCCAGCAGCGAGTATTCAGTGTGTAGGTGGCAGTGGACAAACTGATTCATGCGCCGACGTCCAACACTGCCTCCTCCACGACCTCGAGCGCCTCATCAAGCTGCCCGTCGGTAATCACGAGCGGGGCGAGAATGCGGATGACGTTGTTGTAGACGCCGGCCTTC
>DASYRL010000143.1:0-6737 GCA_036004445.1 bacterium | reverse complement strand
GAGGCGCACGAGCCGCCGGAGGCCCGGGGCATTGCGCGCGACGGCGTCCGCCTGCTCGTGTCATCCCGGCAGAGCGACGCGATCGCGCACGCGCGGTTCGTCGAGTTCCCGGATTTCCTGCGGTCTGGAGATGTTGTCGTCGTCAACGTATCGGCCACGCTGCCGGCCGCGCTCACCGCCACCCGCACCGGCGGCACCGAGGTGGCGCTGCACCTTTCCACCCGGTTGCCCGCCGGTCTGCATGTCGTTGAATTCCGCAAGGCCTGCCCCGAGGAGCGAAGCGACGTGGGGGCCACGGTGTCGGCGGGGGAATCCATGACGCTGCCCGATGGAGGGACGGTGACGGCGCTGATACCTTATTCGGCGGGATCGCGCCTGTGGATCGCCCGGCTTGACCTCCCGGCGCCGTTGTTCGACTACCTCGAACGGTGGGGTCGTCCCATCGCCTATCCGTACGTGCACGGAGCGTGGCCGATCGAGTTCTACCAGACCGTGTACGCCGCCGTGCCCGGATCGGCGGAAATGCCATCCGCCGGGCGGGCATTCACCCGGGGGATTCTGGATCGTCTCTCTCTCCGGGGCGTGATCGTCGCGCCGCTGGTGCTCCACGCCGGAGTCGCGAGCCTGGAGTTCAACGAGCCGCCCTACGAGGAGTACTACGACGTCCCCATCGAGACGGTCGAGGACGTCCGCGCGGCGAAGGCGCGGGGAAATCTAGTGATCGCCGTCGGGACGACCGTCGTGCGCGCGCTGGAGAGTTCGGTCGATGGCCGCGGGCGGCTCATCGCCTCGCGGGGATGGACCGACCTCATCATCGCCGACCATCGTCCGCTGCACGTCATCGACGGCCTGCTGACCGGGTTCCACGAGCCCAAGGCGACCCACCTGGCGATGCTCGAAGCGGTCGCGGGGCGCGAGCGTGTGGAGCGGGCCTACCACGCCGCGCTGGATGCCGGCTACCTCTGGCATGAATTCGGCGACCTCAATCTGTGGCTTCCCGGTGAACCTTCTCCCGTTCCCCACCGTTAAACTGTAAGAGATGTCGAAGTGGACCTTCCTGTTCATCCTGGTGTGTGCCATTGCCGCATTGCAGCCGGTGGCGGCGGCGCAGAGCGGTCCCCAGCGGTTCGTCATCGTACCGGCGGAGTCCGTGGTCACCTATCGGGTCAACGAAACCCTCTTCAATGAAGGGAACCGCTTGAATACGGCGGTGGGGACGACCAGCGCGATCAAGGGCGAGATCATCGTCGATCGCGCGAACCCTCGTGCCAGCCGCATCGGCACCATCACCATCGACATCAGCACCTTCGAATCCGACAGCCCTCGCCGGGATGCGGCGATCCGCCGGTTCTGGCTGGAATCGAGCCGCTTTCCAACCGCTGAGTTCGTCCCCGTCAGCATCGCGGGACTGCCTGCCGTTTATGCCGACGGTCAGGAACTCCGCCTGCAGGTCACCGGCAACTTGAAAGTCCGCAACGTCGTACGGCCCAATACGGTTTTCCAGACGACGCTGAAGCTGTCCGGGACTACGCTGACCGGGACGGCCACCACCCAGGTCCTGATGACCGATTTCAGCTTCGGTCCAATCTCCATCCTCGGCATCCTGCGCACCGAGAACGAGGTCCGTCTGGAATTCCGCCTGGTCGCCCGGCCCTAGATATACTTAGGGGGTGTCTGACGGCCCCGCAATCCAGGTCACAGCCCTTTCCAAGACGTTTCTCGTCCCCGAGCGTGAGGCGGGGCTGAAGGCCGCGCTCCGCAGCCTCTTCGTCCGAAAACACCGCGCAGTCAAGGCCGTCGACGCGATCTCGTTCTCCGTCGCCCCCGGCGAGGTCGTCGGGTTTCTCGGTCCCAACGGGGCCGGCAAGACCACCACGTTGAAGATGCTGTCCGGACTGCTGTATCCGACCGCCGGCGATGTGCGGGTGCTGGGGTTTGTACCCTCTCGCCGCGAGCGGGCGTTTCTGTCCCAGATCACGCTGGTGATGGGCCAGCGCAACCAGCTCGTGTGGGATCTGCCGGTCGTCGACTCATTCGACCTCAACCGCGCGATCTATCGCATTCCAACCTCCGACTTCGTCGCGACGCGGGACGAGTTCGTCGAGCTGCTGGATCTGCGGGACCTGCTGCAAAAGCCGGTGCGCAACCTGTCCCTGGGCGAGCGGATGAAAGTGGAGATCGCCGCGTCGTTGCTGCACCGGCCGCGCGTCCTGTTCCTGGACGAACCGACGATCGGGCTGGACGTGACGATGCAGCGCCGCATCCGCGCGTTCCTCGCGGAGTACAACCGCCGGACCGGCGCGACGGTGCTGCTGACCAGCCACTACATGGCCGACGTGGAGGCGCTGTGCCGGCGCGTCATCGTCATCCATCATGGGCGCATTCTGTACGACGGAGATCTCGGCGCGCTGGTCGGGCGGTTCACCGCCAGCAAGACGATCGGCCTCACCGTCGAGGACGGCGCCGCGGATCTGTCTGCTTTCGGGGAAGTCATCGGGCGCGACGGCGGCCGCATCATGCTGCGCGTGCCCAAGGCCGACGCCACGCGCATCGCCGGGCGGCTGCTCGCCGCGTTTGCGGTGACCGACCTCACGATCGAGGAGCCACCCATCGAAGACGCCATCGAGCAGGTCTTCGCCCAGGAGGCCTAACCGATGCGGCCGTGGGCGGACTTCTACTGGACCAGCATGAAAACCGCCATCGCCGGGCAGTTCCAATACCGCGTCGCCAACTACTTCTGGATGATCGGGATGATCGCCGAGCCGGTGATCTATCTCATCGTGTGGTCGACGGTGGCGGCCTCGCGCGGCGGGAGCGTGGGCGGATTCACGCCCGCGGAGTTCGCCGCCTACTACATCGTCTGGACGCTGGTCCGCAATATGAACATCGTCTTCACCCCCTACGGCTGGGAGTGGCGCATCCGGCAGGGAGAGCTGTCGGCGATGCTGGTGCGTCCCGTGCACGTCCTGCACTACGACGTCGCGTATTTTGCGGGCTGGAAGGTCGTCATCATCGTGCTGTGGCTGCCGATCGCCGTGATCCTGTCGGCGTTCTTCCATCCCGCATTCGACATCACGCCCCTGGAAGTCGTTGTCTTCTTCTTTGCGATCTGGGGCGCGTACCTGATCCGCTCGATGTGGCAGTCCGCCCTGGGCGCCATCACGTTCTGGACGGTGCGCGTGAGCGCGATCTTCGAGCTGTACTTTGCAGCGGAGCTGCTGCTGTCCGGCCGGCTGGTGCCCATCGCGCTGCTGCCGCCGTGGGCCCAGCGGATCGCGGACTTCCTGCCATTTCGCTGGTCGTTCGGCTTCCCCATCGAGGCGCTGGCCGGGGAATTGACACCCGAGCAGCTGCTGACGGGGCTGGGCATACAGGCGTTGTGGATCGCCGGCGGCATCGCCGTGGTGAGCATCGTCTGGCGATTTGCCGTCAGGCACTACACCGCGGTGGGAGGCTAGCATGGTGCGCTCTCTGCGTGTGGCCTGGTTGTACCTGCGGTTGGGCGTGCTCAATGAACTGCAGTACCGCGTGAACTTCTTCGTGCAGATCGTCCAGTCGGTGGTTGCGCTGGCGACCGGCCTGGCCGCCCTGGCCCTGGTCTTTAGCTACACCCAGACACTGGCCGGGTGGACGCAGCCGGAACTGCTGGCGGTGCTAGGCGTGTACGTGCTGGTCGGTGGGCTCATCAAGATGTCGATCCAACCCAACATGAACCGGTTGATGGAGGACGTCCAGGGAGGCACGCTGGACTTCGTGCTCACGAAGCCCGAAGATGCGCAGGTCCTCGTTAGCGTGCGCGAAGTCCGGCTGTGGCAATTCGTCGACGTGCTGCTCGGCGCCGCCGTGCTCGCCGTCGCCGTGTCGCAGTTGGGTGAGGCGATCGGGATGCGGGAGGCGCTGCTGTTCGCGTTCGCCCTGACCCTCGGCGGGGCGATCATCTACAGCGTCTGGCTGATCATCACCACCGGCGCCTTCTGGATCGTGCGCATGGAATTCGTGAACGAGCTGATGCAGGGCATCTATCAGACCGGCCGCTGGCCGGTGGACGTCTATCCAGGCGCGCTGCGGCTGGGACTGACGTTCCTGGTACCGGTGGGCATCGCCATCACGGTCCCGGCTTCCGCGCTGACGGCGCGGCTGACGCCGCCGACGCTGCTGCTCGCGGTCGCCGTCGCCGCGGTGCTGGTGACGTTCTCACGCTGGTTCTGGATCTACGGGCTGCGCCACTACAGCGGCGCGTCGGCCTGAGTCCGCCGCGGGCGCGGCACGGCCCAGGAGCAGGTAGACGGGCATCCTCCCCTTGCTCTTGACCTCAATGCTGCCGCGGGCTTCGAACGCGTAGCGATCCTTCAATCGGATGTACACGTCTTCGGTGACCTGGATGCGGCCGGGCAGTCCGTGGGATTCCATGCGGCTGGCGGTGTTGACCGTGTCGCCCCACAGGTCGTAGATGAACTTCTTGCGGCCAATTACGCCGGCCACGACCGGACCGGTATGGATGCCGATGCGCAGCTGTAACGGCGCCCCCGCTCGGCTTGAACAGCGCTCCATGGCCGGCG
The DNA here is from genome assembly GCA_036004445.1 of bacterium. GTDB lineage: Bacteria > Sysuimicrobiota > Sysuimicrobiia > Sysuimicrobiales > Kaftiobacteriaceae > DASXUC01. The sequence continues at coordinate 2,178 of DASYRL010000143.1, read as the reverse complement.
CCATCTGCAGGGCCATCTCCGCGACCGCCTCCACGTGGTCCGCCCGCGGCGTCGGCAGTCCGCCGACGACCATGTAGGCATCGCCCACGGTCTTGATCTTCTCTAATCCGTAGCGCTCGGCCAACGCGTCAAACTCGGTGAAGATGTCGTTCAGTAGGGCGACCAGCTGCTGCGGGGCGATGCCCGCCGAGAACTTCGTGAAGTCCACTACGTCGGCGAAGAGCACGGTCACGTCGGCGAAGGCATCGGCGATCGACGAGGGGTTGTGTTTCAGACGCTGGGCGATAGGCGGGGGCAGCACGTTGAGCAGCAATCGCTCCGATCGTTCCTGCGCCAATTCTCGTTCGCGCGTGAAGTACCGGGTCAACAGGTAGACGATCGTGCACACGCCGGTGATGTTCAACACGAAGAACAGCGTGCGGATGCCGGCGGTGATGGTCCCCGCCTCGCGCGCGATGCGCCCGTCCAGCAGACCGGATAGGGCGCTAAGGGCAAGGAATCCGACCAGCCAGGCGACGGCGTTCCTGGTCCCGACGAATAGCAGCGCACCAACGGGCGCCATGAATGACCAGAGCATCACCGCCCCGGAGTTCACCAGCCCGCCGAGGCTCCACTGCAGGATGAACGGGAGCAGGAGCAGCAGGAAGAGCTGGCTGAAGCGAAAGATGGCGTAGCGCTTCGTGAACACAAACTGGATGACCACGGCGAGGGAGATCACTGAGTAGGTGAATGGTACTGCTGCGGCGGTGTAGAGGCCGAGGAGCGCGTACATCCCCGCCCAGATGAAGCCGACCAACACGAACATCGCCGCGGCGACGGTCAGCGTGCCTTTGAGCAGCCGGGTGTCGTCGCCGTCGCTGGGAAGCACGCCGACGGCGGCCAGCCGGGCGATCCGGTCGGGGATCCGGTTCGTCGGTGGGACGAGTGTGCTCATCGGGTTGACAACGGGTTTCCGCCTACGGGCAGGCACGTCCTCCGCGAGGGCGAATCCGGAATCATGTCCAAGGAGGAAGCCCCCGTGAAGCTTGCGATTGATCCGGCCAAGACCTATCCACGCCGCTTCGTGCCCGATGGCGCCGACATGGGGAAGTGGGAGGAGATCGAGCCGCTGGGGGAGGCCCTGCTGGCTCGCTCGGTGGAGTCGGTCCCGGCGCTGGAGCGGTGGATCGAAGATCGTTCGGAGCTGACGGCCTGCGTGCTCGAGGTCAAGCATGCCCGCTACATCGCGATGACGATGCAGACCGACGACCCCGAACGCGAACGGGCGTACCTGTCCTGGGTGCAGGACATCGAGCCGAAGTGGAAGGACCTCGACAACCGCCTCGACCAGGCCTATCTGCAGAATCCGGTCCGCCGCGCCCTCCCCGACACCTATCACGTCCTGGACCGGCTGATCCAGAACGCGGCCGACCTCTATCGCGACGAGAACGTGCCGCTGGAGACCGACGAGGAAGAGCTCAAGCAGCAGTACCAGAAGGTCATGGGCGCGATGACCGTCACCTTCCGGGGCGAAGAGCGGACGATGCAGCAGATGCTGCCGTTTCTCGAGGACCCGGATCGGGACACGCGGAAGGCGGCGTGGGAGCTCATGGCCGAGCGGCGGCTGGCCGACGAAGAGGCGCTGGAAGACCTCTTTGATCGCCTGCTGGCGATCCGCGCCGAGATCGCTACCAACGCTGGCTTTCAATCGTACCGGGACTTCGCGTTCCGGCGCCTGGAGCGCTTCGATTACGGCCCCGAGGACTGCTTCCGTTTCCACGACGCGATCGAACGGCACATCGTCCCACTGACTGCCCGGCTGGCGCGTGAGCGGCGCGAGCGGCTGGGCGTCGACGTCCTGCGTCCGTGGGACATGTCCGTCGATCCGCTGAGTCGGCCGGCGCTGCGTCCGTTCGAGCGGGTCGAAGACATGCTCGACCATGGGCAGGAGTTGTTCACGCGCATGGACGGCGACCTCGGCATCCTGTTTCACGCAATGCGCGACCGGGGACTGCTCGACCTGGAGAGCCGCAAGGGCAAGGCGCCCGGCGGATACCAGCACGACCTCACCGAGCAGCGGCTGCCGTTCATCTTCATGAACGCGGTGGGCATCGACCTCGACGTCGTCACGCTCGTGCACGAGTGCGGGCACGCGTTCAACGCGTTTGCGTCCCGCGAGCAGGAGGTCCTGCAGTACCG
>DASYRL010000142.1:0-14147 GCA_036004445.1 bacterium | reverse complement strand
GGGCGCGCCATCGCCGGCGCGTTTGCGCAGGAGGGTGCCGCCGTCGCGATCAGCTACGTCAGCGACGCCGGCGCCGCCGAGCAGGTCGCCGACGGGCTGCGCCGCAGCGGGCGGCGGGCGATGACCGTGCGCGCCAACGTGGCCAAGGCGACCGATACGGAGGCCCTCCTCAAACGCGTGCTCGATGAATGGGAATGCCTCGACGTCCTCGTCAACAACGCGGGCATCCTCCGGCGCACCCGGTTCGACGAGGTCACGCTGCGCGAGTGGGAGGAGGTGCTGGCGACCAACCTCACCGGGTCGTTCCTCTGCTGCCAACGTGCCGCGCCGGCGCTGCGGGCCACCGGCGGCGCGATCGTCAACATGGTGAGCATCCGGGGGCTGATCGGCGGCACCTCGACGGCCTACGCGGCGAGCAAGGGAGGACTGGTCGCGCTGACCAAAACGCTGGCGCGGAACCTGGCCCCTGCCGTCCGGGTCAACGCCGTGGCGCCGGGGTTCGTCGACACGGCAATGAATGACCACCTCACCATCGAGCAGCGGGCAAAGATCTCCGAACAGATCCCTCTCGGCCGGTTCGCGGAGCCGGAGGAAATCGCACAGACCGTTGTTTTCCTGGCCTCGCCGCGGGCGAGCTACGTGACGGGGCAGACCTGGGTCCTTGATGGGGGACTCACCATGTGGTGACGACGGGAACAGGGAACAGGGAACGGGGAACAGCGAACTGCAGCAGGCACCGAAGATCGCTCTCCGTTCCCTGTTCCCGCAGTTCAGCTCGTCGAGAGTCCCTTTCGATCGTACGTGTACACTTTCCCGTTCCCCCGCAGCCGGACCGGGTTCCGCCACAGCGCGTGCACCGACTTCAGGAAGAGGCCGATGCGCTTGGGATCGAGCTTGCGGTCCTCATCACGGTGCACCATCATCAGCTCGCGCGGCGTGGCGCCCGATTCGACCTCGATGTGGGGCTCGCCCTTGTACAGCTTCTGGGTGATCAGCATGTCCTTGACGGCCTGCAGATCGTAGTTCTTCTGCTTCTCCTTGGGGTCGTAGACGAAGATGTCGAGGCGCCGCACCAGATCGGGCGTCAGCACCTCGTCGACCAGCCGGATGTCCTCGTAGAACCGGCGGACCTGCAGGGCGTCGGCGAATCCCCGCTGGTCGCGCACGCACTTGAACAGCGCGTAGCCGATGGTGTACGGGGCGGGCCGGTTGCTGAGCTGCACGCTGAGACTGGTCCACTGCTGCGTATCGAGGACGTCGCGCAGCAGCTCGGCTTCGACGAACGTCGCCCAACCTTCGTTGATGATGTGAGTACGCTGGATGATGTCGAAGTACTCCGCCTCCTCACGCACGAGCTGCAGCAAATGGTGCTCCCAGTCCTCCAGCGGCGCCCGGTCCTCGAGGAAGTAGATCAGCCGCCGGCGCCGCTCGACGTCGCTGCGCTCGAAGGCGTTCACGGTGGTGGCCACCGTCAGCAGCGAGTCGAGCAGGTGCTCCACCTTGTCCCAGCCGTGCTGCGCCTCGTACCGGCGGATGGTGCGGGCGTGCAGCTCCGCCTCGTTGAGCATGTTCTTGTTCGACTTGCAGTACCAGTGGTTGTTCTTGAAAAAGTCCACGTGCCCGTACACGTGCGCGATGACCAGGACGTTCTGCAGATAGGTGTTGCTGCGGCGCAGGAACGCGTGCGACGGCGAGGTGTTGAGCACGAGCTCGAGGATGTTGAACAGCTGCTTGTTCTGCTGGGTGGCGAGCTCCTTGTAGGCGCCGCCCCAGTACCAGTGGATGAACCGGTTGGGCAGCCCCATGCTGGCCACTTCCGCGATCTCGTCGCTGTCCGTCACCCGGAAGTACACCGGGTCGAACGTGAGGCCGCGCGACGCGGCTAGCGCTTCGATCCGCTCGATGATTTCCCGGTATTCTTCCATGCGCCGGCCCTCTGCGGCTCGGGGTGGAAAAATGAGAGGAACTCACGCACCGCCGCGCGGATCGCGTCCCCGTCGACGAGGTTGGCGAACGTCGCCTGCCGCTGCCGCCGGGCGGTCTCCTGCACGTATTCCGAGAACCCGCCCACCCCGCGGCCGCCGGGGTTGACGTGCCCGTAGCACACCAGATCGAACCGCCCCAGCGCGTCCTCGTAGCGCTTCTTGGCCAGGTCGAAGTCTCCCGAGGACGTTTCCCCGTCGGTGAACATGAACAGAAACTTGTCGTATTCGGTCACGCCGTCGAGCAGGTCCATCGCCTTCTCGAACCCGGCGGAGATGTGGGTCCCGCCCGAGGACTCGACGCAGAAGAACTGGTCGCGGGTCTTCTCTTCCGCGGTGTCCTGGAACACGACGTAGCGGCGCAGGTTCGTCGGGTACCGGCGCTCCAGGTAGTACCACAGCACGAAGATAGTCTTGCGCACCAGCGCCAGATACTCGCCGCGCATCGAGCCGGAGATGTCGAGGACGTAGACTTCCACCGACCGGTGGTTCCGATACAGGATGGGGTCCTCCACGAAGTACCAGCCGTCACGCATGAGGTCGACGTCATAGTCGGCCCGGCCCCGCTCGCGCACGCTGCGCATCAGGGCGTGGACCATGGTCTCTTCGAGATTCAGGTCGGGCCGCAGGCCGATCCGGTCGAGATCGTCGAGCTCCGGCAGCGTGTCGGCGTCCACCTCGCCGGCGTGGGTCGGCGGGGTGAGCGCGGGCAGATCGATCTCCTCCAGCAGCACTTCCTGAGCCAGCCGCACGAATTCGTCGAAATCCAGCTCGACCCGCAGCTCCCGGCCGTGGTGGTCGCCGCCCAGCAGACCGCCGAGCAGCTGCACGTCTTCGCCCCGGCCGGCGCCGCCGCTCCCGCGCCCGCTGCCGCCGGCTCCGCGCGCGAGCACCGGGACGTCCTCCCCGAACTTCAACGTCGGGAGGTCCAGCGTGGCGATCTGCGTCTTCACCTTCCCGTCCACGATGAGCTCTTTTTGCTGGATCAGCTCGTTGAGGTTCTGCTTGAGATACTCGCGCAGCAGCTGGTCATGCTTGACCTGGGCGATCCTGCCACGATGTATCCGCATCGGTTCCCTGTTCCCGGCTCCCTGTTCCCGCCCTTAGAAGCTTCTCCCGATGACCTTGAACAGCGAGCGCGCGCAGACATCGCAGTACCCGTATTCCGCCCGGGCGCTGCGGTAGAGCACGTCCAGCAGCTCCTGGCTCTTGCTGTCGACCTCCTCGCTCTTCTCGTACAGCCGCAGCAGGTTCTTGATCTTGTTGAACACGATCTCGTTAATCGCCGACCGGAGGTGCTCGTTCTCGCGATAGCTCATCTTCGTCAGCTCGTCGCGGCGCTCCAGCAGCACGTTCTCGAACGCCACCCGCCCCTGCCGGCTGATCTGGCGCTTCTGGACCATGATGCCCTCGACTTCGTCCACCAGCTCCTTCTCACCGGGCCCCAGCGGTTCGCCCGTGACGTTCTTCGCCGCGGCCTCGAGGTAGTTGAGGTACAAATTCTGGCCGTAGTCGTAGAAGTGCCCGGGCACGACGTCCTCGACGATCAGCTCCACCTTCTGGTTGATGAACTCCACCTTCGTCTCCTCGAACTGCTTGAGGAGCTCCTTGAGGTTGAGGTCCTTGATGGACTGGTGGTCGAAGGTGCGCTCGATGGCCGCCGCGATGATCTCCATGTCGATGCAGCGGTCGGCCAGCGTATAGGCGTAGGAGAACGCGTCCTCGAAGAAGCGCGGCGACATCCCGCGCGCCCCTTGGGAGTCCGCGCGGGTCTTCAGCGCGTAGCGGGCGGCCAGCTCGAAGGTGTCGTCGGGTACGTGCTTGTCCTCGCCGCGGATGCGGTTCGCGCGCTCGATGAGCGCGCCGTAGATCTTCTTCTCCCCCGACAGGTCGACGTTGTACGGGAAGTCGATCTTGTGGATGCGCCCTCGCAGCGGCTCCATGATGTCCTCGGACAGGAACACCGCGTACTCGGGGTAGTTGCTATGGCCGATCACCACCTCGTCGACGTGCACGGTGGGGAAGTTGGCCAGATCCACCCGCTTGGACTGGATCAGCTCCAGCAGCAGCGACAGCAGCTGCCGCCGGCTCTTGAACACCTCGGTCCAGTCGAGGATGCCGCGGTTGGCCCAGATGATCTTGCCCTCGAAATCGTAGGCATCGGGGTCGTACGTCGACCCCCGCTCCTTGAGCATTGCGAAGTTGATGTTGCCCACGAAGTTGGTGATGTCTTCGCGGCGCAGGTCGGTCGGGGTGTGCTTCGCCACGCCGACCTTGTCGCGGGCCGAGATGTAGATGCGCGCCACCGGCACGCCGCCCCAGCCGCCGGCCGCGGCGAGCAGGCGGTCGCAGATCGGACAGGGGACGGCTTCCTCATGCCAGTAGATGCCGGACTCCTCGCGCACGTCGGCGGGCACGAGATCGAAGGGGTGCTGGTGGAAGGGGCAGCCCTCGACGGCATAGAGCGCGCCGTCGGCGGTGTGCGAGTACTCCTCGAGCTTGCGCTTCAGCCGGTCGACGGTCATCGACTTGCCCGAGCCCTGCGGGCCAACCAGCAGCAGCAGGCGGCGTTCCATCGACATCGAGTGCCCACGGAAGTACGCGACGATGTCGTCGAGCTGCTTCTCCATGCCGTAGACGCCCTCGAACACGCGGTCCCGGCCGTAGTACTCGATCATGTCCGAGACGTAGTGGTGCGTCGTCCGCCGCAGACGGCGGTCCTGGCGCGCCTCCTCGAGGTAAAGTTGAATGTTCATTACTCAGTCCTTACCCAAGTTGTGCCGAGTATAGAGACGGATTGTAACGGTGTCAAACTGCAGAACGGCGCGAACGGCGGCCAGGCGAACGGCGAACGGGGGTCCCGAACAGCAGGCCTTATTCCGTGGCGACGAAGACGGCTTTCGCGTGATCTGACGAGAGCGTGCGGTCGCCGCCGCCGCTGCGGACGCGCACCCCGCCATGCTTCGTGCTGACGAGGATCTCGAACTCTTCGCCGGGCAGCATGCCGCGCGCGGCAAGGGCGCGAAGGATCGATGGGTCGGCGTCGCTGACGCGGACGATCGTCCCGCGCGAGCCCGCGGGCAGGTCCGCGAGGACCGGGTGTTCCAGCAGCTCCACGGTCCCGTCGCGTGCAGGGATGGGATCGCCGTGCGGGTCGCGCGTCGGCTCGCCGAGGGACTGCGCGATGCGCTCTTCCAGCTCTTCCGAGAGCACGTGCTCCAGCCGCTCCGCTTCCTCATCGACGCGGTCCAGACTGACGCCGAGCATGCGCGACAGGTACAGCTCCAGGAGACGGTGATGGCGGATGACCTCGAGCGCGACCTTCCGCCCGCCAGGCGTCAGCTGGATCTGGCGGTAGGGCGTGTGCTCGACGAGCTTGAGCCGGGCCAGTTTCTTCACCATGTTCGACACCGACGCCAACGCCACGCCCATGCCGTCGGCGATGGCGCTCGTCGTCACGGTCCCGCCCGACTGTTCCAACTTGTAGATGACTTTGAGATAGTCTTCGATGGCTCGGGTCAGCATCGTGACTCGTGACTCGTGACTCGTGACTCGAGTGCCTTCATGCCGCCACAAACAACCCCGTGACATACATGATGAGGAGGCCGGCGGCAAACCCGGCGAGCTGGTAGAGCATCGCCCGCGTTTCCTTCTCCGCCACCATGATCTTGAGCAGCTCGTACACCACCTGGAAGATCGCCCCCGCGCCGACGGCGAGGAAGAGCGTGGCCAGCACCGGGGAGTAGCTCAGCCCGCCGATCCACGCGCCGGCAATCGTCGGCGCGCCGGCCAGCAGACCGAGGAAGACCAGCGTGCGCACAGCCGGCCGTTCCCGGGCGATCGGCGAGATGATGCCCAGTCCCTCGGTCGTGTTGTGGATCGTGAACCCCACGACCAGGAATGTCCCCAGCGCGATCTTGCCCAGACTGTAGGCCGCCCCGATCGCGAGTCCTTCCCCGAGGTTGTGCAGGCCGATGCCCAGCGCGATGAGGACCGCCAGGGCATAGCGCTGCTGTACGGGGTCGGCGCCGCGGGCGAGCAGCCGGCTGGCGGCGACCAGCACGAGGATGGTGATGATGGTGCCCACCAGCACCAGTCCCGTCCCCTGATACGCCGGCGGCAGATCGCTGGCGACCTCCAATCCGTCCACCAGCGCCTCGACGCCCAGGAACACCAGAAGCCCGGCGGTCAGCGCGAGGAAGAAGCCGATCCACTGCCGGCTGAGCTGCCGCAGGAACGGCAGCCACAGCAACCCGAGAAAGACCGGGACGAGCCCGACATAGATCCCCAGCAGCGTGAAGGTGCCCAGGTAGCGCGCGTCAACCTGCGGCGTTTCCGTGGCGACGTCGATCGTGTGCTCGAAGGTAATCCCGGTCGGCGTGATGATCTTCACGACGTGGGCTTCGCCTTCCACCCACGGATAGTCGAGCATGATGCGCGCGCTGCCCAGCCGTCTGACCGTGCCCGCCGGCTCGATCCGGAACTGCCAGTAGGCATCGTCGATCAGCACCTGCGAGACCGTGACCGGCTCCGGCCCGCCGTTGGTCACGTAGACCACCATGTGGCCGGGCGTGAGCGCCACGCGGTCGATCGTCAGGTCCTCGACCGGCGGAAACGCGGCCGTGAACACGCCGACGAGCCCCACGCGGAAGAAGATCGCCACCAGCACCGCCAGCAGAATCAGCGGCAGCAGCCCCCAGACCCACCGCCTCCCCGAACCGCTCGCTCTGCTCGGGTTCGGGGCAGGCCCGCGATCGCCGGCCGACGACTTAGACGGCACTGTCGGTCACCTCGAAGAACCCCATCCAGCCCAGCTCGCTGAACTCGGTCTGATGCGCGTGGAACATGAAGCGCCCGGCGTACGGGAACCGCAGCTCGAGGATGGCGCGCTCGGCCTGACAGAGCATGATGATGTCGGTGAACTCGTTGGTCACCAGCGATGTCCCGGTCCGGTACACGTGGAAGAAATTCGCGTGGATGTGGACGGAGTTGATCGGGTCGAACTCGGTGATGTTCACCAGGTAGATCCGGACGAGCTCGCCCCGCTGCACCCTGATCGGATGCTTCGCGTAGTGGAACGCGACCGTGTTGACCGCATACACTTCGTTCTCGTTGTCGAAGTTCGTATCAAACGCGTTCATCACCATGACCAGCTCGCGCGCCGGCGCCCGGCCCTGCTTCGGATCGACGATGAACGTCCCGTACAGGCCCTTGTGGATGTGCTTGCGCAGGGGCATCGAGTGGCAGTGGTACAGGTGAAGCCCGAACGGCGACGCGTTGAACTCGTAGAGCACGTTCCGGCCTGGTTGGATCTCCCCCGGGCCCACCCCGGGCACTCCGTCCATCTCCGCTTTGTGGAACCCGTGGAAGTGCATCGTGTGTGGATGGCTGCCGGCGTTGATGAACTTGACGCGGACGAAGTCGCCCTCCGTGGCGCGCAGCGTGGGGCCGGGGACCGTGCCGTTGAACGTCCAGGCCGGGAAGAACACGCCCGGCGCGATCTCGATCTCCCGGTCGTGGGCCACCACCTGGAACTCCCGCAGCGTGCGACCGTCGGGGAGCCGCGAGACCTTGCCCCGGTCGAACGCGGTGATAAACGTCGACGGATCGTAGCCCATCCGGACCGTATTGACCTCGCCGACCGTGGAGTTGCCCGTGTGCACAGACGCGGGCGGCATCGCCGCAGCATGGTCGTGCCCCGTGGGCGGTGCAGTCGCGGCCGCGGAGGGAAGCTGGCCGGCGACCGACGCCAGCGCCGCGCTGCCAACGATCCCGGCGGCGCTGAGTCCGGTCGCCTTGAGGAAGTCCCGGCGGGATAGCCCCTTTCGAGTGCGTTCAGACATAAGGGTCTCCTGAGTTAGCCATGACTAAATTAGCGATGGCTAATTCTAGCCCCGGGATCCGTGTCAGGTCAAGTGGAGGGAGTGGCTGCTTCGATGGCGGCGCATCGGGGACACGTCGGGCCGCACGGCTCCACGTGGATGGTAATGTCGGTCCGGGGCAGTTCGGCCTCGATATGCTCTTCCAGATGATCGGTCAGCGCGTGCGATTGCCCAACGGTCATCGTCCGGTGCAGTACCAGATGCAGATCGATGAAGCGCCGGGATCCGGCCTTGCGCGCCCGGAAGGCGTGGTATTCGACGATGTCGTTTTTGTGGGCGTCGAGGATGCCTTTGATCGCCGCCTCCTCGGGGGGCGGCAAACTAGTATCCATCAGCCCGCCCAGCGCGCGACGGTAGACTCCGGTGCCCATCCCCAGAATATGCAGGCCCACCAGGATGCCCACGAGCGGATCGAGCCACGTCACCCCCGTGAACCACACCAGCCCCAACCCGACGAACACCGCCACGGTCGTGATCACGTCGGCCAGCAGGTGCCTGGCATCGGATTCCAGGGCCATCGATTCCGCCTCGCGGGAGACGCGGAGGAGAAACCGCGCGGTGAAGTAGTTGGCGGCGGTCGCTACCGCCAGGACGACGAGGCCGGCATCGAGGTTGCGCAGCGGCACCGGATTCACGAGACGCTGAACCGCCGCGTACACGACGTAGAGTCCGGCGAGGATCACGAGGCCCCCTTCCGTAAACCCGCTGATGTATTCGGCCTTTTCATGCCCGTAGGGATGATCTTGGTCCGGAGGGCGGACCGCCACCACGAGGCTGATCAACGCGACGTTAGAGGCGATCACGTTGACGACCGACTCCGCGGCGTCGGAGAGGATACTGACCGACCCGGTGAGCAGGTAGGCGGTGAACTTGAATACCAGGATCCCGAGGCCGGCCACCACGGACACGACCGCGGCGCGCACCTGCGGCGCCCGGAATACGCGGCTCAGCGAGATGTCGCGCATATCAGCACGAGTCTAGCACCCTGCACCACTGCTGCGCTCGGGTCCAGGGCATGCAGTGCGCAAAGTAACTCTGTCTCGCACCCTTTGCACAGCAGCGACTTATGAATTTCGCCCGGTGGCGAGGAGATGTTTGCGAGCGGGCGAACCATTCGACTCGCCAGCAATCTGCGACGGACGGTGATGCCCACGAGACGCTTCCTGCGAGCGCTGCTGATCGTCATCGCGATCGTCGTGGTGGCGGCCGCCGGTGGCGGCACGTATCTGTTCCGCCGCGCGTTCCCCACCATCAGTGGACGGCTCACCGTCGCCGGCCTGCGCTCGGAGGTCGAGGTGGTGCGCGACCGCTGGGGCATTCCGCACGTCTTCGCCCGCAATACACACGACTTGATCTTCGCGCAGGGCTACGTGCACGCGCAGGACCGCCTGTGGCAGATGGAGCTCAACCGCCGGGCGGCCTCGGGCCGCCTGTCGGAGATCTCGGGCCGCTCCACGCTGGAGACCGACCGCTTCCTGCGGACCGTCGGCCTCCGGCGCGCCGCCGAGGCCGAATTACCGCGCCTCTCTCCGGATGCGAAGGCGCTACTGGAGAGTTACGCCGCGGGTGTCAACGCGTTCCTCGAGAGCCATCGCGGCCGGCTGCCGGTTGAGTTCACGATCCTCGGCTTCATCCCCGAGCCGTGGACGCCCACGGACTCGCTCGCGTTCGCCAAGCTGATGGGGTGGATTCTCAGCGGAAACTGGGGAGAGGAAATTCTCCGCGCGCACCTGCTCAGCCGGTTCGGACCCGAAGGCATCCAGGTACTCCTGCCCTCGTATCCAGCGGATGCTCCGGTGATCGTCCCAGTGGAAGCGGACTACCGGTCGTGGAATCCCGCCGCCGTGCTGCGGCTGCTCGATCTGGCGCAGCGTCCTCCGGGGCTGGGCAGCAACAACTGGGTGATCGCGGGCGCGCGCACGGCCACCGGCACGCCGCTGCTGGCCAACGACCCGCATCTTGAAGCCGCCATGCCGTCGGTGTGGTATGAGATGCATCTCTCCGGCGGAGGCTACAACGCGATCGGGAGCACCTTCCCCGGGACGGCGGGCATCATCATCGGCCATAACGACAGCATCGCCTGGGGCGTCACCAATGCCGGGCCCGACGTGCAGGATCTCTACCTTGAACGCTTCGATCCCAACGATCCCACCCGCTACCTGTATAAGGGTCAGTGGCTGCAGGCCCAGGTGATCCGGGAGAAGATCGCCATCAAGGGAGCCGACCCGGTCATCGAGACCGTCCGCGTCACCCGCCACGGTCCGATCATCAACGGCGTGGTCGAGGGCCTCGGCGCCTTTCTCGCCCTGCGCTGGACGGCGCTGGAACCGGGGACGCTGGTGGAGAGCGTGTGGCGCATGGGGCTGGCGAAGAACTGGGACGAGTTCCGCCAGGCGCTGGCGCTGTGGACGGTTCCCGCACAGAACTTCGTCTTCGCCGACCGCAGAGGGAACATCGGCTATCAACTGCCCGGCCGCATCCCGATCCGCGCCAAGGGCGACGGACTGCTACCCGTGCCGGGGTGGACCGGCGAATACGAGTGGGTCGGCGAGGTTCCATTTGAGGCGCTGCCCTCGGCGTTCAATCCCGCCCGCGGGTTCATCGTCACCGCGAACAACCAGATCGTCCCGGACAGTTTCCCCTACCTGATCTCCCGCGACTGGGATCCGGGCTACCGCGCGCGCCGGATTACGGCCCTGCTGTCGGAGATGCCCAAGGCGAGCATCGAGCAAATCCAGCGCGTGCAGATGGACGTCACGTCGCTGCCGGGACAGGCCCTGGTCCGCGCGCTGCAGGGCGTGCGGGTGTCGGAGGACCCCGCCGCCGGAGCGCTCGCCGAACTGCGGGCGTGGAACGGCGTGCTGACCGCGGACAGCCGCGCGGCGGCGATCTACGAAACGTTCCGGCTGTCGCTGCTGCCGCTGCTGTTCAAAGACGTCTTCGGTCCCGATCTGTTCGAGCGGTACCTGGCGCGCCCGGACGCCTGGCAGAGCGTGATCACCGCTCTGCTGGCGAATCCGCGGTCGCCCTGGTGGGGACCGGACGGCCGCGACGCGGTCGTCACGAACGCCCTCAACGACGCCATCGACGTGCTCACCGCGAAATTGGGCACGGACCGCAGCCGGTGGACGTGGGGGCGGCTGCATGTGATGGAGTTCGTGCATCCGATCGGCCGGATTCCCGCGCTGGCGTGGATCTTCAACGCCACGGCGCCGGCGACCGGCGGTGATATCTTCACGGTCAACAACGGCGGATTCGACCGCAAGACCTACCGGCAGACGGTCGTCGCATCGTACCGGCAGATCCTCGATCCCGGCGACTGGAACCGCTCGGTGTCCATCCACACGACCGGCCAGAGCGGCCTGCCGTTCCACCGGCACTACCGCGACTTCGTGCCGATGTGGGCCGGCGGACAGTACCATCCGATGCTCTTCTCGCGCGAGCGGATCGACGCCGCCGCCGACGGCCGGCTGGTCCTGTCGCCGCCCTGACCATGCGTCCGCTCCGCCGGGCCGTCGTGCTGGGGTCCGGGGTCATGGGCGGTGCGATCGCCGCCCACCTCGCCAACGCCGGCGTGCCCGTGCTCTTGCTCGACCTAGACGGCGCCATCGCGGCAAAGGGGAAAGAGCGCGCGGTGAACGCGCAGCCGGGCGCGTTCTTTGTCCCGTCACGAGCGCAGCTCGTCGCCACCGGCGGTTTCGATGATGGACTGGAGCAAGTGGCCGGCGCCGACTGGATTATCGAAGCGGTCGTCGAGAACCTCGACGTCAAGCGCACGCTGCTCGAACGCGTCGAAGCCCGCTGGCGGGAAGGCACCATCGTCAGCACGAACACGTCGGGCCTGCCGGTGCACGACGTGGTCGAAGGCCGGTCCGACGCGTTCCGGCGCCACTTCCTGGGCACGCACTTCTTCAACCCGCCGCGCTACCTGAAGCTCCTGGAAATCATCCCGCTGAGTGGAACCGACCAGCCGGTCATCGACGCCGCCGCGGCCTGGGGCGACGTTGTGCTCGGGAAGGGCATCGTCTACGCCCACGACCGGCCCAACTTCATCGCCAATCGAATCGGCTCGTACGGGTTCCGCAAAGCCGTGCAGCTGATGCTGGAACTCGGGCTGACGATCGAAGACGTCGACGAGCTCACCGGACCGCTGATCGGCCGGCCGCGCAGCGCCACGTTTCGCACGACCGACCTGGTCGGATTGGACACGGTGATCAACGTGTCCGAGAACGCCTACCATAACCTCGGCGACGATAACGAGCGCGACGTCTTCCTCGTCCCCCCGCTGTTCCGGGAGATGGCCGAACGGGGCTGGCTGGGCGAGAAGAGCGGCAGCGGCTTCTACCGCCGCGTCGACGGCGAGATCCAGGCGCTCGACTACACGACGATGGAATACCGGCCGCGCCGGAAGGTCACCCTGCCGTCGGTGGCGGCGGCCCGGCTCATCGAGGACCCCGCCAAACGTCTGCGACAGCTCGTGGCCGCCTCCGATGCGGGCGGACAGTTCCTCTGGCGGCTGGTCAGCAGCATCCTGATCTACGCGGGCAAGCGAATCCCCGAGATTGCCGACGACGTCGTCAACGTCGATCGGGCAATGCGCTGGGGATACGCCTGGGACCACGGGCCGTTTGAGACGTGGGACCTCCTGGGTCCCGCCGACGTCGCCGGACGGCTGGCCGCAGACGGCCGCGCGGCGCCGCCGATTGTCCAGGCGGTGCTCGACCGGGGCGAGGGGACGTTCTACCGCACGCCCGGCGGCCGCCGCGAATACTTCGACCTCACCCTCGCCGACTACCGGGAGGAGCCGGGGCGTCCCGGCGTACTCGTGCTGGCGGATCTGAAAGCGCGGAACCGCGTCGTCGACGCAAACGCCGGCGCCAGCCTGATCGACCTGGGGGACGGTATCGCCTGCCTGGAGTTCCATTCCAAAGTGAACACCATCGGCGAAGACACCATCCGTCTGATGCACCGTGCGATGGAGGCCGTGCGCCAGCAGTTCGACGGATTGGTCATCGGGAATCAGGCCAAGGATTTCTCCGGCGGCGCCAACCTGATGCTGCTGCTGCTGGAAGCCCAGGAGGGCAACTGGGACGACGTGAGCCTGGCGCTGCGGGAGTTCCAGCGGCTGAACCTGGCGCTGCGGTACTTCGAAAAGCCCGTGGTGGCCGCGCCCTTCGGGCGCACCCTGGCCGGCGGCTGCGAGGTGGTGCTGCCGGCCGCGCGCGTGCAGGCCGCGGCGGAGACGTACATCGGCCTCGTCGAAACCGGGGTGGGCCTGATCCCCGCCGGAGGCGGGACCACGGAGATGGTGCGGCGCGCCACGGCGCGCATCCCGCCGGGCAGTGAGGCCGACCCGACCCCGTTCGTGCGCTGGGTCTTCGAGACGATCGCCCTCGCCAAGGTTTCGTCGTCCGCGGAGGACGCGCGGAACCTCGGCTACCTCCGCGACGCCGACGGGATCTCGATGAACGGAGACCGGCTGATCCAGGACGCCAAAGACGCCTGTCTGGCCCTGGTGCGGCTGGGCTACCGCCCCCCGCTGCGGGACCTGATCCCCGTCGTCGGTGAGCGCGGCTTCAGCGCATTGGAGACGTACCTGTTTCTCCTGCGTACGGCCGGTCAGATCTCGGAGTACGATGAAGCCATCGGGCGCAAGCTGGCCCACGTGGTTTGCGGCGGGCGGGTGGCGTACCGGACCCGCGTGTCTGAGGAGTACCTCCATGAACTGGAGCGGGAGGCCTTCCTCGGCCTGGTCGGGGAGCGCAAGACGCAGGACCGGATGCGCCATCTGCTGCAGACGGGACGACCCTTGAGAAACTAACTGCGGGAACAGGGAACCGGGAACAGGGAACAGACAACGAGGAGCACATGCCGTAGTTCGTTCCCTGTTCGCCGTTCCCGCTCTAGACACAGAGGAGATGCCGTGAGAGAAGCAGTTATCGTCAGCGCAGTTCGCACCGCGGTCGGCAAGGCGCCGCGCGGCACCTTGAAGGACACGCGGCCGGATGAGCTGGCCGCGGCCGTGATCAAAGAAGCCGTCGCGCGGGTGAACGGGCTCGGGCCCGCGGACGTCGACGACGTCGTGATGGGGTGCGCCCTGCCCGAAGCGGAGCAGGGCCTCAACGTCGCGCGCATCGCGGCGCTGCGCGCGGGCCTGCCGCAGAGCGTGCCGGGACAGACCGTGAACCGGTTCTGCTCGTCCGGGCTCCAGGCCATCGCGACCGCCAGCGAGCACATCATCAGCGGGTTCGCGGACGTCGCCGTCGCCGGCGGCACGGAGAGC
>DASYRL010000141.1:0-14588 GCA_036004445.1 bacterium | reverse complement strand
GACGCTCCGCGTGTCGTACTGGCTGGGATGGCAGATCGAGAGCAACTGGACCGATCCGTTCCTCTTCTTTGTCTACTCGATCGCCCGTCCGCTGGGCAGCGCGCTGATCCTGGTGTTCATGTTCTACGTGGTGGCACGGGTGCGGCAGGGCCCCATCCTTGGGTTCTTCATCGTCGGCACCGCCTTCTGGCCGTTCATCGTCAACGGGATGCAGGGGATGGCCTGGAGCATCATCGGCGACCGCGAGCACTGGCGGACACTAAAGTACGTCTACACCTCGCCGATCCCGTATCAGGCGTACCTGATCGGCCGGGCGCTGGCGCAGGCCACGTCGGCGTCGGCGGCGATGCTGATTACGCTGCTGTTCGGCCGGTGGGTGCTGGGCGTCCCGATTGGGCTGGAGACGATCCATTTCCCATACGCGGCCATGGCGTTTGCCGTCGGGATCGTCGCCGTGATCGCACTCGGGCTGGTCATCGTCAGCGCGGCCATGATGATCTCCGGCGAGGCCTGGCGCATGCCGGAGGCGGTGGGAGCGGCACTGTACCTGATGTGCGGCGCGGTGTTTCCGATCACGGTGTTGCCGCGGCTCCTTCAGCCGATCGCCCAAGCGATCCCGCTGACCTGGTGGTTGGAAGCGCTGCGCCGCGGGCTGCTGGGGTCGGATGGGCTGCGTTCGTTTCCGTGGGCCACCGATCTGCAGGTCCTGCTGCTGCTGGCTCTGACAACCGCCGTCTGGCTGGCGATCGGTCTAGGCATCTTTACCGCGGCCGAGCGCCGCGCCCGGGAACTGGGGATCCTCGACCGCGAATCCGCGTTCTAGCGCCGCTGGGCGCTGCGCAGGGTGTCGAGGACGCGCTGGAGGTCCGCCGCGACGGCCCCGAACGCTGCCTGTCCGTAGACGTTGTCCACCTGCCAGGGATCGCGCGCCAGATCGTACAGCTCGCCGGCCCCCGTCACGTACCGCACGTACAGGAAGCGGGCGGTCCGCACCGCCTGAAAGTCCGGCACCCACAGCGGCGGCTGTCCGAAGACTTCCAGCAGGACATGCTGCCGCCAGGGAGTTCGGCTGTCTTGCAAGAGGGGGATCAGGGAGCGGCCGTCCGGACGGCGGGTCAGTGCGGTCCCTGCCCACTGCGCGATTGTCGGAGCGATGTCGATCGTTGAAACCGGCTGCGATTCCCGCCGCGGCAGGAGGCCCGGCGCGCGGATGATGAGCGGGATCCGGGCGCACTCGTCGTAGGGACAGGCCTTGCGCGAATTGATGCGGTGCTCTCCCCATGCCAGGCCGTTATCGGACATGTAGATGATTACCGCGCGGCGGCCGCGGCCGCTGCGCTCCAAGGCCGCCACCAGCCGGGCCACGGCCCGGTCGACCGCGAGCAGGGTCTGCGCCTGCCGGCGTGCGAAGTCCCGGAGGTCCTCGATCTGGGCCGCCGTCAGCAGCGGCTTCCGGCGGAGCGGAGCGGGCTTGTCGCTCATGTCCGCTTCGTTGAACGACGGCGTGCGGCGCAGCGAGAACGAAGGCAGAGCGTCGGCGTCGCGGGGGTGCGGCCGCGCAGGGTCGTGCGGCGCATACGGCGCAAAGGCGAGAAACAGCGGTCGGCCGGGCGGCGTCGTTTCCACGAAGCGTACGGCTTTCCCCGCCAGGACGTCGGTCGAGTAGTCCGCCGCGGCACTTGCCGCGGCCGGTCCGCCGTACTGCCGGTAGCGGGTGTTTTCCACCAGCATGTAGTTGAAATAGCCCGGACTCCAGAACACCTGCCACTCGTCCCATCCCGGGGGAATCCGCGGCGCGATCAGGTCGTACTCGTTCATGTACTTGCCGATCCAGGCCGTCCTGTAGCCGGCCCGATGCAGCGTGACCGCAATCGTCTCCTCATCGCGAAACCGCGCGGCTCCTCCGTCGGGCGCATCGTTGTCGAGGACGCCGTGGTGATGCGCGTAGAGGCCGGTCAGGATGGTGGCGCGGCTTGGGCAGCACAGCGGCGTCGAGGCAAACGCGTTCAGGAACCTGACGCCGCGATCGCCGAGTAGCCTCCGGACGCTCGGCATGACCTCCAGCGTGTCCGCGCGTTGATCGTCGGAGAGGATCAGGACGATGTCATAACGCGGGGTGACCGCGCCCGCGGCGGCACCCACGATTCCCAGAGTCGCCAGGAGCGCGGCGAGAAGAACCCGGATCACCCCCGAAACCTTCTGTGGACCCTCCACTCCGCCTCCTCCACTCGCTGGACACGCTCCACCGAACAGTCTCACAATGGAGGGACAACCCACGAACGGTGATCCATGGCGCTGAGTCATTTCCATCCAGGCATCGCCTCTTGGTTTGCGGACCGCCTCGGTGAGCCCACCGCTCCGCAGGTACAGGGCTGGGCGCGCATCGCCGAAGGCCGCGACACTCTGATTGCCGCGCCCACGGGCTCCGGCAAGACGCTGGCGGCCTTCCTGTGGTCGATCAACCAGCTGCTCAGTGTCGGGACGGCCGCTCTGGCCGACGAGACGACCGTGCTGTACGTCTCGCCGCTGAAAGCGCTGGGCAACGACATCCAGAAGAACCTCCAGCAGCCGCTGGCTGAGATCCGTGAACGCGCCGCCGCTGAGGGGATCGACCTGCCCGAGATCCGCGTGCTCGTGCGGTCGGGCGATACGCCGGCCCGCGAGCGCAACCTGATGATCCGCCGGCCGCCGCATATCCTCATCACCACGCCGGAGTCGCTGTACATCCTGCTCACCGCCGAGCGCAGCCGGCAGTTCCTGCGCACCGTTCGGACGGTGATCGTCGACGAGATCCATGCCGTCGCCGGGGACAAGCGCGGGTCTCATCTCGCGCTGTCGCTGGAGCGCCTGGACGCGCTGACCGGCACGCACTGCCAGCGGATCGGGCTGAGCGCCACTCAGAAGCCGATCGACGAGATTGCCAAGCTGCTGGTCGGCTCAGGACCCTCGTGCGCCATTGTTGACATCGGGCATCGCCGCGAGTGGGATCTCTCGGTCGAAGTCCCCGGTCAGCCCCTCGGTCCGATCGTCACGCACGAGCTGTGGGCCGAGACCTACGACCGCCTGGCGGCCCTGGTCCGCGAGCACCGGACGACGCTGGTCTTCGTGAACACACGCAGTCTGGCCGAGAAGGTCGCCCATCAACTCACCACCCGTCTGGGCGAGGGCCGGGTGGCCGCGCATCACGGCAGTCTCTCTCGGAAGACCCGGTTGGAAGCCGAGCAGAAGCTCAAGTCCGGCGAGGTACCGGTGGTCGTGGCCACCGCCTCCCTCGAACTCGGCATCGACATCGGACACGTGGATCTAGTCTGCCACCTCGGTGCGCCGCGGGCGCTGGCAACGCTGCTGCAGCGGATCGGCCGCTCGGGTCACTGGCTGGGCGCGATCCCCAAGGGCATCGTGTTCCCGCTGACCCGCGACGAGCTGATGCAGTCGGCGGCCGCGGTGGCCGCCGCCCGAGCAGGCGAACTCGACCGCGTCATCATGCCCGACAAACCGCTGGACATCCTGGCGCAGCAGATCGTCGCCATCGTCGCCGGGAGCGAGATCGGCGAGGAAGATTTGTGGCGACTGGTCCGCCGGGCGTACCCATACCGGAACCTCACGCGCAACGAGTTCGAGCAAGTCCTGGAGATGCTCTCCGAAGGGCTATCCAGCCGGCGCGGACGAGCCGGGGCGTTCGTGCACCGTGACCAGGTGAACGGAGTCCTGCGCGGTCGGCGTGGGGCGCGGCTGGCCGCGATTACCTCCGGCGGCGCGATCCCAGATACCGCCGACTACGACGTTATCGAAGAGCCAGCCGGCACGTTCGTCGGCAAAGTCAACGAGGATTTCGCGATCGAAAGCCAATCCGGCGATATCTTCCTGCTCGGCAACACGTCGTGGAAGATCCGGCGGCTGGAGGCCGGTCGGGTGCGGGTCGAGAACGCGCACGGCGCGCCGCCCACGGTGCCGTTCTGGCTGGGCGAAGCGCCCGCGCGCACCGCTGAGTTGTCGGCCGCGGTCTCGTCGCTGCGCCGGCGGATTTTCGATGGGCTGCACGATCCCGACGCCACCATCGAATGGCTCACGCAGCACGCCGGGCTCGACCGCGCCGGGGCCGAGCAGTTGCTGGCCTACGTGCGGGAGACCGTGGCGGTCCTGGGGATCATTCCCACGCAGGAGACCATCGTCGCCGAGCGCTTCTTCGACGAAGCCGGCGGCATGCAGCTGGTGCTGCATACGCCCTTCGGCGGCCGCCTCAACCGCGCCTGGGGCCTGGCGCTACGCAAGCGGTTCTGCGTGAACTTCGACTTCGAGCTGCAGGCGGCGGCGACCGACGACGGCGTGGTCCTGTCGCTGGGCGAGCAGCACAGCTTCCCGCTGGAGAGCGTGTTCGCGTTCGTGCGGCCGCAGACGGCCCGCGACGATCTCATCCAGGCGCTGCTGGCCTCGCCGATGTTCACCAACCGCTGGCGCTGGAATGCCAACCGATTTCTGGCCATCCTCCGCTTCGCCGGCGGCCGGCGGGTCCCGATGCCCATCCAGCGCATGCGCGCGGAAGACCTAATGGCCTCGGTGTTTCCCGAGCAGGTGCAGTGCCAGGACAATCACGCCGGCCCGGTCATTCCACCCGACCATCCGCTGGTCAACGAGACAATCCTGAACTGCCTGCACGAGGCGATGGACCTCGACAATCTGATCGAGATCGCCGGGCGGATCGAGCGGCGTGAGATCCGGACCGTCGCCGTCGAGACGCCGGTGCCGTCGGCGATGTCGCATGAGATCCTCAACGCCAACCCCTACGCGTTTCTGGACGACGCGCCGCTGGAGGAGCGGCGCGCACGGGCGGTGACGCTCCGGCGCACGGATCCCGACCTCGCCAAAGGCGTCGGCGCGCTCGACCAGGCGGCGATCGACGCCGTCCGCGCGCAGGCCTGGCCGGACGTGCGCAGCGCCGATGAATTACACGACCACTTGCTGACGGTGGGCGTGCTGCCCGCCGCCGACGTCCAGACGTGGCAGGGATTCGCGGATGAGCTCGTCGCCGCCGGCCGCGCGACCACCGCGTCATGGCGCGACGCCACAGGGTGGGAGCAGACGGCGCTGGTCGCCGCCGAGCGGACCGTGCTCGTGCGGGCCGCGGTCCCCGACGTGGTCTTTGCACCCGAGATCACCCTGCCGCTGCTCCGGTCCGGGCAGATGGACCTGAGCAGCGACGATGCGATCCGTACCATCGTGCAGGGGTGGATGTACTGCAGCGGGCCCATCACCGCCGCCGGCCTGGCGGCGCGCCTCGGGCTGGGCCAGTCCGATATCGAGATTGCGCTGGCCGCACTTGAAGGATCCGGACTCGTCCTGCGGGGCCGCTTCACCCCCGGGGGCGGGTATCAGACCGGCGACGGGCCCGGCCCCGAACCACTCGCTGCGCTCGGGTCCAAGGCAGGCGTCGAATGGTGCGAGCGCCGCCTGCTGGCGCGCGTCCACCGGCTCACCATCGGCCGGCTGCGCCGGGAGATCGAAGCAGTCGAACCGGCGGACTTCATGCGCTTCCTGCTGCGCTGGCAGCACGTCCAGCCGGGGACGCAGCTGCACGGCCGCGACGGCGTGCTGTCGATCATCCGCCAGCTGCAGGGCCTCGAATTGCCGGCCCCAGCGTGGGAAGAACTCATCCTGCCCGCCCGCGTCCGGCTCTATGATCCCGCCGATCTGGAATATCTGACGTTATCGGGGACGGTGACGTGGGGCCGCCTTACCGCGAACGGGAACGGCACGCCGGAGGCGGACGAGCACAGCCAGCCACGTCGCGCGAAAAAGCGACAGGCGCCCGGACGCAGTTCGCCGCTGGCGTTTGTGCTCCGCGAGGATCTGCCGCTGTTTCTGCAGCGGGAGGCCGATCTCGACGAGCTTCTCGACGGCGGCACATCGGCGGCGCAGGAGGTCGCCGGATTCTTGCGGCAGCGCGGAGCCTCGTTCATGCCTGACATCGTCAAGGGGACCCGGCGACTGCCGTCTGAGGTCGAAGAAGCCTTGTGGGAACTCGTCTCGCGGGGCGTCGTCAGCGGAGACGGCGTGGCGGGACTGCGGCAGCTGCTGCACGGCAGCGTGCGCGAACGTGCCCGAGCTCGGATGCGCGCGCTGACGGGTTCGCGGACACACGGACGCGGGCTGCCGGTGGGCCGCTGGGCGCTGTGGCAGCCGGCGGTGGAAGCGGACCGCGAGCAACGCGATGAAGCGGTCGCCCGGGCGCTGCTGCGCCGTTACGGTGTCGTCTTCCGCGACCTGCTGGCCAGAGAGCGCATCGCACCGCCGTGGCGCACGCTGCTGCCGGTCTATCGCCGCTGGGAAGCGCGGGGCGAGATTCGTGGCGGGAGGTTCGTCGCGGGTTTCGTGGGTGAGCAGTTTGCGCTGCCGGAGGCCGTCGAGGCGATGCGCGCGGTGCGACGCGCGGCTGAGGAGACCGATACCGTCATCGTGTCCGGCGCCGATCCGCTGAACCTGATCGGGGTCATCCTCCCCGGTGCGCGGATCTCACCGTTTGCGGGGCAGGCGATTGCCTATCGCAACGGCGTCCCGGTCGAAGTCGGCCCGCTGGGGATCCTGCTGCGGAAGGGGTCCCCGGTCAGCGGACCCCGCTCCCGTTAGAGCCGGCTGCGCACCTGCTGCGCCACGTGGTACGCCAGCGCGGCGACCGTGACCATCGGGTTGACGCCTGACGCGGAAGGAAACAGGCTGGCGTCGGCCACGAAGAGTCCGGGCAGCCCATAGACTTCCCCATCCCCGTTGGTCACCGCGTCGCGCCGCCGCGCGCCCATCCGGCACGTGCCCATCTGGTGGAAGGAGAAGTACAGCATCTGGTTCGACCCGAACCCGACGCGGTCGATCTCATCCTGCCACGCCTGCAGCGATCCTCCCGCTCGAGGACGGTACCGCACCGGCCGGTTCTGCATGGTGAGGATCTCCTCGGTGCCGGCGGCGAGCAGCACCTCGGCGGCACCGCGAACGCCCTGCCGGATATGCCCACGGTCGTACCGCGACACCGTGTAGTGGATGACTGGAACCCCGCTGCGGGTGATGGTGACCCGGCCGCCGCCGCGGTCCCGCGGCAAGACGCCGACGAACGACAGGCGGGCGAGGTCGCGCATGTCGGCATCGAACTGGTCGCGCGCCTGCCACGGGGCGGCCAGCGCCAGAAACGACGGATGCAGCGGGACGGTCTCGAACTTCACCCCGTACCCGTCGTCGAGATCGGCGAACTGGTCTGAGTAATACGCCTGCAGCGTTCCGCTCCACGGCCGGACGTCGTCACGAAACCGGCCGATCACCGCGGTGGCCGGATGCAGATGCAGATGAGACCCCACGCCGCCGGTAAGCCCCGACCGCAGCAGTAAGGCCGGCGTGTGCAGCGCGCCGGCCGCCGCGACGACGGCGCGCGCCCGCACCGTGACTGTGTGCCCGTCGGCGGTTCGCGCGATCACGCCGGCCGCGCGGCCGCGTTCGACGCGCACCCGGTCGGCCGTACAGTTGACCGCGATGCGCGCCCCCGCGTCGTATGCCCGCTGCAGGTAGGTCGCCAGCGTCGAGCGCTTGGCGCCGTGGACACAGCCGAGGCCGCAGTAACCGCAGGAGTCGTCCTGAGCGCATCCCACGACGTTTCTGGGCATCGCGTCGACGTGCCAGCCCAGCGCCCGGAGGCCCTCGGCCATCAGGACGTCGCGGCGGCTGGGCGCGTTGTGATCCAAGTTCACGTCCAGCGCCGTGCAGACGGCGTCCAGTGCCGCCGTAAACTCGGGGCTGGTGAAGAGGGGCAGGCCGGTGTGCGCGGCCCACTGCGAGCGGACCGCGTCAGGGGTGCGGAAACTCGTCGTGTAGTTCACCACGGTCCCGCCGCCTAAGCACGATCCCGCCAGGATGACGATGCCCTGATCCACCGTCGCGGTCGCGGCGGCGTCCAGGTACAACCGCCGGTACATCTCGATCTCGCGCTGGCTGAAATCGGGCTCGTGATAGTAGCCGCCTTTCTCCAGAACGAGCACATCGAGTCCGGCGGCGACGAGTTCACCCGCTACGACCCCTCCTCCGGCACCTGAGCCGATCACGACGGCGTCGCAATCCAGCGTGGTGTCCGTACGGATCTGCAGCGGAGTCATCGGGGCGGTCCCGCGGTGCGGCGCCGAAATCGGACCCGGGTAGCCGAGAGACGGCCACACGGGGTTGGCGCCGTCGCCGGACGCGTCGGCGTAGTACATGATCGCTGCGGCGCGTTTCAGCGCCTGGAACACGGTGCGCACCGGCGCGAGCGGATGGGTGGCCATGCGGCGGAGATAGCGTTCGCGCTCCGGGCGAGGAAGGGTCGAGAACGCCCGGGTCAGCCGGCCGCCGAGGACCACCCCGACCAGCGGCCATTCCATCGCGGACAGCAGCAGCCGGAGTTGCCGGACGGGAGTCTGGTTCGGCTGGCCGTCAAACAGGTCGGCGACCCGCGGCGCGATCGACGCGCTCCAGGCGGGATCATCGTCTGGCAGCAGCGCCTCACAGACGGCGCGCAGCGCCCGGTGCGAAGCCCTAGGCCATCCTGCGGTCAACGCCCTCGCGTATTGAACAGGTCCAGGATCGGGACCGGACCGGCGGCGCCGACGAACTGCGGCATCACGCCGTTCCACTTTTCGATCGCCTTGACCTGGGCTTCGATCCGCCGCAACTCGATCAGCTCCGTACTGATGTTCTGGCGCTGCAGCCGCAGCGACTCGGCCTCGGCCTTGGCGCGCTCGATCACCTGCTGCGCCTCGAACTTCACGCGCTGCAAGTTTTGCTGCGCTTCCAGCGCCCGCTGCGTGGCGGTGACCTTGGCTTCGATCGCCTTGGTGAACTCCTCGCTGAACGAGAAGTCGGTGATGCTCAGCGCGTCGACGTGAATCCCGTGCGTGGCCAGCCGGTCGGCCAGCACGCGCTGGATCGCTTCCTTCACGGTTTCCCGCCGCGTGATCAGCTCGTCGGCCTTGAACTTGGCGGTGCTGGCTTTCACCGCTTCCTGGACCGCGGGTTTGATGATGCGCGTGACGTAGTCCCGCCGCAGCGTGCGGTAGACGGTGGCGACCACGGCGGGGTCCAGCGAGTAGTTCAGCGTCACCTTGGTGTGCACGTCCTGCAGGTCGAACGACGCCGCCTCGGCCTCGGCCTCATACGCCTCCGTCTGCACCGACATGATTTCGACGGTTTCCACCCACGGGGTGACGAAGTAGATCCCTTCGTCCTTCACCTGACCGGTGACGGCGCCGAAGCGGAGCACGACACCCCGCGCGCCGGCGGGAACCTGCCCGAATCCCAACAGCAGGGTGTTGACGACCAGGAACACGATCACCCCGGTGAAAAACGACCCCGATCCCCTGAAGCGCCACGACCCGTCGCGCCGCCCCGGCTCGCGCTCGATGCGCACGGTGCGCCACAGCAAGAAGACCGTCGCCGCCGCAAACAGGACGAACTTCAGCACTCCCATCGCCGTCCTACCTCCCCCACCGCATGGTGCACGCCGCGTAGGTGAACCCGCCGCCGAACGCCGCCATCACGATCCGATCGCCGTCGGAGAGACGCCCCGCCTGCCGGGCCTCGTAGAGCGCCAGCGGCACGCTGGCCGCGGACGTGTTGCCGTACTCCTGGATGTTCACGAAGAACCGGTCTCTGGGAATGCTCAGCTGTTCGGCCATCGCGTCGATGATGCGCAGATTGGCCTGGTGCGGCACGACCAGGTCGATGTCGGCCAGCGTCCAGCCGGCCCGGTCGACGGCCGTGCGGATGAGGCCGGGGATCGTGCGCACCGCGAGCTTGAACACCGCCTGGCCGTCCATGTAAGCGCGGTGCAGGTTCCGCTCGATAACCTCGGACGTGACCGGGAGTCGCGAACCGCCGGCGGGCAGCTTGATCATCTCCCCCGCTGCACCGTTTGCGCCGACCACGCTGCTGTAGATTCCCGCGGCCCCTGACGACGGCTGCAGGACCGCCGCGGCCGCGCCGTCACCGATCAGCACGGCGGTCCGCCGATCGGTCCAGTCGACCAGCCGCGACAGTGTCTCGGCGCCGACCACCAGGGCGGTGTTGATCGCGCCGGTGGCGATCAACTGTGCCGCGGTATTCAGTCCGTAGACGAAACTGCTGCACGCGGCCAGCAGGTCGAATGCCCCCGCCCGCGCCGCGCCCAACTGGTCCTGCAGCAGGCAGGCCGTGGCGGGAAACAGCGCATCGGGCGTCGCGGTGCCGACGATGATGAGGTCGAGATCGGCCGCGGTGACGCCGGCATCGGCGAGGGCCGCGCGGGCGGCGATGATCCCGAGGTCCGACGTCGCCTGATCGGGCCCGGCGAGATGCCGGCGCTTGATACCGGTGCGCGTGGTGATCCACTCGTCGGACGTGTCCAGCCGACGCGCCAGGTCGTCATTGGTCAGCACGGTCGGCGGGACGTAGACCCCCAATCCGGTGATGGTCACGCGTCGCGAGACATCAGGAGCAGGCATTGGCTGGGCTGTTCGGCGCGGCGCCCCTATTTCCCCCGATACAGCAGCGTGCCGCGCCGGCGCGACGTGGCGATCCGTTTCTCCTCGGCCAGCAGGTCGAGGTGCCCGATCACTTCCGACAGCGCCAGCATCAGATTGAGATCATCCAACCCGTGATAGATCTCCTGGGTGAGATCGACCAGCGTCTTGGGCGCCCTGCCCAGCCGGGCCGCGATCTCTTCTTTCCGCTGCTCGTGATGCGCGATCAACTCGCGGATGCGGCTGCTGGGGTTGGTGATCGGCTCGCCGTGTCCCGGGTAGGCGAGATCGCAGTTCAGCAGCAGGACGCGGCGCAGCGAATGCAGGTACTGCGGCAGGGTGGTCTGCCGCCTGCCGTCGGGGCTGAACTCGACGATCGGGTTGGGGCTCACTTCCTCCAGCAGTAGGTCGCCGGCGATCAGGACGCCGTCATCGTGGTACAGGCATACGTGGCCCTGGGAATGTCCCGGACAGTGGAGGACTCGCAGCCGCTCATCGCCGATGGCCAGGGTGTCGCCGTCGACCAGCGGCGTGAACGCCTCGAGCGGGTCGAAGAACACTCGATACGCGCTGACCATCTGACTGAACGCGGCGAAGAACGACTCGGGCATCCCCGCCTCGCGGAAAAACGCCACGAGGTGATCCGCCACCCACCGCTCTCCGGCGAGCTTGGGCTGCTCGCTCGCATGGGCGAACACCTCGGCGCCGCTCTGCGCGCGGAGCCATTCCGCCTGCCCGAAGTGATCGGTGTGGCCGTGGGTGATGACGATGCGCCGGAGGTCTGTGACGCCCCGGCCGGCGGCGACGAGGGCGGACTCGATCGCGTCCTGACTGGCGGCCCCCTTGGGCCCGGTGTCGACGAGCGTGAGTGGGTCACCCTCGAGCAGGTAGGCGTTCACCGGACCGACGGGGAAGGGCGTGGGGATCTCGATGCGGTGGACGCGCATTTACAGCGCCGTCATCCCTCCGTCGACGGCGATGATCTGCCCGGTGATGTAGGCTCCGGCCGAGCTGGCGAGCAGCACCGCGACTCCCTTCAACTCTCCGGGGGCTCCAAGGCGGGCCATCGGAATCAGCTCCATCAGCCGCTGCCCCGCGCGCTCGATGGCCTTCTCCGACAGTCGCGTCGGAAAGAACCCGGGAGCAATGGCGTTCACCGTGACGTTGTGCCGCGCCCATTTCACGGCGAGGTCGCGGGTCATGGCGACGATCGCGCCTTTGCTGGCGGAATACCCCACCGCGTCCAGGACTTCCGGTGGGGATCCGGCGAGTCCCGCCACTGAGGACACGTTGATGATCCGTCCATACCTGCGCTCGAGCATCCCCTTCCCGACCGCCTGGCACATCAGGAACGTTCCCGTGGCATTGGCCTCCATGACGTCGCGCCACCGGTCCAGCGGCATGTCGGCCGCCGGCGCCCCCCACGTCCGTCCCGCCGCGTTGACCAGAACGTCGATCCGGCCGAAGGCTTGGCCCACGGCGTCGACGACCCGCGCCACGTCATCAGGCTGCGCCACGTCGCCGCGGAGCGCCAGGCAGTCGATGTCCCGCCCCCCGAGCCGCGCAGTGGCCTCCTCCAGCCACGGTTCGCGGCGGGCCACGATCGCCACCCGTGCGCCGGCTTCGCCCAGCCCCTCGGCGATCTCCAGGCCGAGTCCCCGCGAGCCGCCGGTGACGAGCGCGCCATACCCACGCAGAGAGAAGAGGTCGGCCAGGTCAGCCATCGGAGTCTACCGCGGTGCCGCGCTCTCCTTCCACGCAGGGGAGGACAGTCCCCTCTTCCGAAATAGCCAGCATGGCCGTCATCGATCGCCGAGTGGCCACCCGCGATACGTTCCCGGGCCTGTTCTTCGCTCAGGCCGCCCGGCTGCGCGACCGCGTGGCCATGCGCCGCAAAGAGTACGGCATCTGGCGGCGCACGACGTGGGACCAGTACGCGCGCAGCGTCCGCGCCGTGGCCAACGCGCTCATCGCGCTGGGTGTCCGGCCCGGCGAGCGCGTTGCGGTGATCGGCGAAAACCGGCCGGAGTGGCTGTCCAGCGATCTCGGCATCCAGTCCGCCGGCGCGGTCACCACCGGGATCTACGCGACGAACAGCCCCGAGCAGGTGCACTACATCCTCGAGCACGCCGAGGCCCGGGTCATCATCGTCGAGGGCGAGGAGCAGCTGGACAAGATCCTCGAGATCCGTGGGCGGCTGCCGAAACTGGAACACGTCGTGGTGATGGATTCCGAAGGCCTGCGTGGGTTCCGGGATCCCATGGTGCTGATGTTCGACCAGTTTCTCACTGCCGGGCTCCGCTTCGCCGAGACTCACCCCGACGCGCTGGACCAGCGGCTCGCGGCGCTGGATCCCGCCGCGGTCGCGCTGCTCATCTATACCTCAGGGACCACCGGGCCGCCCAAAGGCGCGATGCTCACGCACCGCAACGTGCTGGCACTGTGCGAACTCAGCACGAGTATCGTTCCAGGCCGCGAAGATGACGAGCTGCTATCGTTCCTGCCCCTGGCGCACATCGCCGAACGGGCGTTCTCACTCATCCTCGCCGTGTACTACGGCTACGCGGTGAACTTCGCGGAGAACCTCGATACCGTGCCGTTCAACCTCCGCGAGGTGCGGCCCACGATCTTCTTCGCGGTGCCGCGGATCTGGGAGAAGCTGCATTCCGGGATCGTCCTGCAGATGGCGGACGCGGACTGGATCAAGCGCGCCGCCTTCGCCGCCGGCCGGCGCATCGGCCAGACCTACGCGGCCCGGCGGCTGAACAACGCCGCGGTCCCATTCTGGCTGGCCGCGGCCTACGGCGCCGCGCATGCGTTGGTGCTGCGGCCGCTGCGCAACCGCATCGGGCTCGATCGCGTGCGCATTGCGCTGACGGCGGCCGCGCCGATCTCGCCGGACATCCTGCGGTTCTTCTGGGGGATCGGCCTGCAGATCCGCGAGATCTACTCGCAGACCGAGGGGACCGGCGTCGCTACCGTCCACCCGATCGGCGATGTCGCGCTGGGGACCGTCGGCAAGCCCGTGCCCGGCGTCGAGGTCGCCACGGGCGACGACGGGGAGATCCTGGTCCGCGGCCCCAACGTCTTCGCAGGCTACTTCAAAGATCCCGACGCCACCGCGCGTACGGTCGTCGACGGCTGGCTGCGCTCGGGGGACATCGGCGGGTTCGACGCCCACGGCAACCTCCGCATCACCGACCGGAAAAAGGACCTGTTCATCAACGCGTACGGCAAGAACATCGCGCCGCAGTACATCGAGAATAAGCTGAAGTTCAGCCCCTACGTCAACGACGCGGTCGTGATCGGCGACGGCAGGAAGTATCTCGTCGCGCTGATCGTCATCGATGAGGACAACGTCGCGAAGTGGGCGCAGGAGCGGCGCGTGCCGTTTACGACGTTCACGGACCTGTCGCAGAGCGCGCAGGTCCGGAAGCTCATCACCGCCGAGGTCGAGGTCGTCAACAAGACGCTCTCGTCCCCCGAGCAGGTGAAAAAGTTCGCGCTGCTGCCCAAGCGCCTGTATCAGGAGGACGGTGAGGTCACGCCG
The DNA here is from genome assembly GCA_036004445.1 of bacterium. Taxonomy (GTDB): domain Bacteria; phylum Sysuimicrobiota; class Sysuimicrobiia; order Sysuimicrobiales; family Kaftiobacteriaceae; genus DASXUC01. Next base: position 533 of record DASYRL010000141.1, on the reverse strand, counting down.
ACGATGAAGGTGAAGCGCAAGGCGATCATGGAGAAGTTCGCCGACGCGATCGCCGACCTGTATCGAGATTAGGGCCTTCCTGTTCCCTGCTCCCGGTTCCCTGTTCCCTGAAGTCAGGCCCACCGCCGGCGTGCCTTGTACCGCCGGTAGCCTTTCACCGACGTCTCCTGCGTGATCCCCAGATAGAGCTCCTGGACGTTGGCGTTGCCTGCCAGGTCGTCGGCGGGGCCCTCCAGCACGAGCCGGCCGCTCTCCAGCACGTAGCCGTAGTGCGCCACGGACAGCGCCATGTGCGCGTTCTGTTCGATCAGCAGAATCGTCGTGCCGGCGGCGTTGATCTGCCGGATCGTAGCGAAGATCTCTCCCACCAGCCGCGGCGCCAGCCCCAGGGACGGCTCGTCCATCATCAGCAAGGCCGGCCGCATCAGCAGCGTCCTCGCGATGGCCAGCATCTGCTGTTCCCCGCCGGACATCGTGCCCGCCAGCTGCCGTCCTCGCGCCCGCAGGATCGGAAACAGGCCCAGCACGCGCTC
>DASYRL010000140.1:0-8802 GCA_036004445.1 bacterium | reverse complement strand
TGGCAGGCGTTATGCTCCTAAAGAAGGCGAAATAGTCTTAGGAGGCCATATGGCAGAACTCAATGAGACCGTCATCAACGACCGGCTGCCGCTGCTGCCGCTGAAGGGGACCGTGATCATGCCCCATCAGGTGGCACCGCTGGGCGTCGGCCGGCAGAAGTCGCTCAAGGCGCTGGAGACGGCGCTGGCCGGAGACCGCATGATCATTCTCGCCGCGCAGAAGGACGACGAACTGGAGGAGCCGCAGGCGGCCGACATCTACACGGTGGGGACGATCTGCCGCATCATGCAGGTCGGCAAGCAGCCTGACGGCGTCCTGCAGGTAATCATCGAGGGTGTCGAGCGCGGCGAGATCCTGGCGATTGAGCAGGAAGAGCCGCACTTTGTCGCCCGGGTGCTGCGGCGGCCCGACGCGGTGGAGCAGAGTCTCGAGCTCACCGCGCTGATGCGCGGGGTCGTCTCCCAGTTCGAGCGGTTCGCGCGGTTTTCGCGCTCGGTCCCGCCGGAGGCTTACCAGGCGGTGACACAGGCGGAGGAGCCGGGTCGGCTCGCCGATCTCGTCGCCCAGCACATGTCCCTGAAGCTGGAGGAGCGCCAGCAGCTCTTGGAGATCGATCCCAAGGAGCGGCTGGATTCGCTCAGCCAGATCCTCACGCGGGAAGTGAACATCCTCGAGCTGGAGCGGAAGATCCAGAACCGAGTCCGCAAGCAGATGGAGAAGTCGCAGCGCGACTATTTCCTGAAAGAGCAGATGAAGGCCATCCAGCAGGAGCTGGGAGAGGCCGACGAACGGCAGAGCGAGGTGGCCGAGTACAAGAAGAAGATCGAGGCCGCCAACCTGCCGGATCACGTCAAGGACAAGGCGCTGGAGGAACTCTCCCGCCTGGAGAAGATGCCGCCGATGGTCGCGGAGGCGGTGGTCGTCCGCACGTACCTGGATTGGATCCTCGCGACCCCATGGACGGTGCGCACTGACGACCGGCTGGACATCGCCGAAGCGCGGTCCATCCTGGACCAGGATCACTACGGGCTGGAGAAGCCGAAAGACCGCGTGGTCGAGTACCTGGCGGTGCGCAAGCTGGCGCCGACCAGCAAGGGCCCGATCCTCTGCTTCATCGGTCCGCCCGGGGTTGGTAAGACATCGATGGGCAAGTCCATCGCCAAGTCGCTGGGACGGAAGTTCGTCCGCATCAGCCTGGGCGGCGTGCGCGACGAGGCCGAGATCCGCGGGCACCGCCGCACGTACGTGGGCGCGCTGCCGGGCCGCATCGTGCAGGGGCTGAAGACCGCGGCCACCAAGAACCCGGTCTTCATGCTCGACGAAATCGACAAGCTTGGCATGGACTGGCGGGGTGACCCGTCCGCGGCGCTGCTGGAGGCGCTCGACCAGGAGCAGAACCACAGCTTCAGCGACCACTACCTCGAGCTGCCGCTGGATCTGTCTGAAGTCATGTTTATCTGCACCGGGAACATCCTCGACACCGTGCCGCCGGCGCTGCGCGACCGGCTCGAGGTGATCCGCTTCCCGGGATATATCGAAGAGGAGAAGATCAAGATCGCCGAGCGATTCCTCATTCCCAAGCAGCGGAAAGAGAACGGGCTGACCGAGGCCAACGTCGCCTTCAACGAGGAGTCGCTGCGGCGGATCGCCCGAGAGTACACGCGTGAGGCCGGCGTGCGCAACCTCGAGCGCGAGATCGCCACAATCTGCCGCAAGGTGGCGACCGAGGTCGCCACGGGCAAGGCACAGTCGGTGAAGGTCGCCGTGCCAAATTTGCACAAGTTCCTCGGCCCGCCGAAGTTCCACTACGGCCTGGCCGAGAAGGAGGACGAGGTCGGGACCGCGACCGGACTGATCTACAGCGAGATGGGCGGCGACATCATCTCGGTGGAAGCCACCCTCATGCGCGGGGAAGGCAAGCTGACGCTCACCGGGCAGCTGGGCGACGTGCTCAAGGAGTCCGGGCAAGCCGCGTTGTCGTACGTGCGCTCGCGCGCGCGCCGGCTGAGTATCGATGAGGAGTTCTACCAGAAGTTCGACGTCCACATCCACATCCCGGCGGGCGCGGTGCCCAAGGATGGTCCGTCGGCGGGCATCACGCTGGCCACGGCGCTCGCCTCGGCCGTTAGCGGGCGGCCGGTGCGGCGAGACGTGGCCATGACCGGTGAGATCACGCTGCGGGGCAAAGTCCTCCCGATCGGCGGCGTCAAGGAGAAGGTCCTGGCGGCGCACCGGGCGGGAATCAAGACGGTGATCATGCCCAAGGACAACGAGAAGGACGTCCGGGAGATCCCGGCGCACGTCCGCAAGAAGCTGCGGTTCGTGTACGTCGAGCACATGGACGCGGTGCTGGCCGAGTCGCTGCTGCCGGCTGTCAAGGAGCTGCCGGTGTCGCCGCCGCCGGTGCAGGCGCCGGCGTTGGACCCGTCGGCCATCCGGCCGGCGCATCCACAGCCGCGCCAGCCCCAGCAGCAGATGTAGTTCCGAAAGGCGGGATCAAGGCGATCAAAGGGATCAAGGGGATCAGGCGAGCGAGCCTGGTCCCCTTGGTGTTTGGATGATGATCCCTGTGATCCCGTGATCCCGTGATCCCTTTGATCCCGCAGTTGTGTTATACTCCCCAGTAACCTCATAGCTTGGCGAGGAAGGGGAGGAGTACCCCAAACCGCGCCCTGAGAGAGGGAGAGCCGCCGATTGCAAGCTCTCCCGGTGCCGCGGCGGGGGAACGTCGCCCCGGAGCTGTTCCCTGAACGTTGAGTAGGGGAACCGGGTTAGCCCGAAACAGCGGACCGAGAGCCGCTTAGCTCCCGTCATTGCGAGGAGCGAACGCGACGAAGCAATCCTAGATCTGAGATTGCTTCGCTCCGCTCGCAATGACCAAAGGCTTGCGGAACACAGGTGGTACCGCGGAGATACACAGCGCTCCGTCCTGATCGGGACGGGGCGTTTTGCTTTTCAGAAGTGAGGGGAGAGAGGGGATGACGATTAACGCACTGCCCAAAACCTACGACCCGCGCGAGGTGGAGCCGCGGTGGTACGCGGCGTGGCTAAAGGCCGGCTACTTCCACGCCAATGTCGACCCCGCGCGCACGCCGTACGTCATCATGCTTCCCCTTCCAAATATCACGGGGGTGCTCCACATCGGATCGGTCTCGACGTTCACGCCGCAGGACGTCTTGATCCGCTGGCGGCGGATGCAGGGCTACAACGCGTTGTGGCAGCCTGGTACCGATCACGCCGGCATTGCGACCCAGAACGTGGTGGAGCGGGAGATCGCCAGAGAGGGCCAGACATTGCAGCAGGTCGGCCGGGAGAAATTCCTCGAACGCGTCTGGCAGTGGAAGGAGTATTCGGGCGGGACGATCGACCGGCAGCTGAAGCGGATGGGCTATTCGTGCGATTGGGACCGCTACGTGTTCACCCTGGATCCCGAGTACTATGATGCGGTCCTCGAGGCGTTCATCCGGTTGTTTGGCGAGGGTCTGATCTACCGCGGGAAACGGATGGTGAACTGGTGTCCCCGGGACCAGAGCGCGATTTCCGATCTCGAGGTCGAGTACGAGGACATCGACAGTTCGCTCTGGTACGTACGGTACTCTGGGGCACACGGCGGTCCCGGCGTGGTGATCGCGACCCAGCGCCCCGAGACCATCCTGGCGGACGTTGCGGTGGCCGTGCATCCCGACGACGAGCGCTACCGCGCGTTGGTGGGCTCGGAGGTGATCGTGCCGCTGGTGAACCGGCGGGTCCCAGTCATCGCCGACCGCCGGGTGGATCCGTCCTTCGGGACAGGCGCGTTGAAGATCACGCCTGGCCACGACCTCCTCGACAACGAGATCGGATCCGACCACAATCTTCCGGTCCTGGTGGTGCTCGACGAACGCGGCGCTATGACCGCGGATACCGGAGAGTTTGCCGGGCTGGACAGGTTTGACGCTCGGGAGCGGGTGGCCTCCTCCATCGCGGCGCTGGGGTTGATCGAGAAGGTTGAGCCTTATCGCACCTCGGTGGGGACCTGCGACCGGTGCCACGCGATCATCGAGCCGTACATCAGCGATCAGTGGTTCTGCGACATGACCGGGATGGCCGCGCGGGCCGCTGAGGCGATCCGTTCCGGTCGGGTGCGGTTTCACCACGAGCGATGGGCAAGGGTCGTGCTCCAGTTCCTCGACAACATCCGTCCGTGGACCATCAGCCGGCAGTTGTGGTGGGGGCATCGCATCCCGGTGTGGCAGTGCTCGTCCTGTGGGGAGCGCGTGGCCGCAAAGACCGCGCCGGCGCAGTGCCCGGTGTGCGGAGGAACGGTGCTCGAACAGGATCCCGACGTGCTCGATACCTGGTTCAGCTCGGGAATCTGGCCGTTCGCCACGTTGGGCTGGCCGCGGGAAACGCCCGACCTGCGCTACTTCTATCCAGGCAACGTCTTGGCGACCGACAAGGGGATTCTCTTCTTGTGGGTGGCCCGGATGATCATGTTGGGCCTCCACTTCATGGATGACGTCCCGTTCACCGACGTGTACGTGACGCCGACGGTACTCAACCTCGAAGGCGGCCGGATGAGCCGCTCGCTGGGGACCGGCCTCGACCCTCTCGAGATGATCGAAGACCGCGGTTACGGTGCCGATGCACTCCGTTTTGCGCTGATCTCGCGGTGCTCGCAGAGCCAGCAGGAATTTCGCTTCGCCGAGAAGATGATCGCCGACGTACGCAACTTCAACACGAAGATCTGGAACGCGACGCGCTTCGTCCTCCTGAACCTGGAGGGGTTTGATGCGGACGGGCCGCCGCCGACCGCCACGGCGTTGTCGCTTGCCGACCGCTGGATCCGCAGCCGGTTTGCGCGGGTAAGTGAAGCGGTCACAGCGTCGCTGGGGGGCTTCGAGCTGGATAAGGCCGCGCGTGCCCTGTATGACTTCATCTGGAACGAGTACTGCGACTGGTACCTTGAGATGGCCAAAGTAGACCTACAGGGAACCGGGAACCGGGAACAGGGAACAGCGAACAGGGAACGGGGAACAGGGAACAGGGAACAGGGAACAGCGGTCGACCAACGACGAACGACGAACGACGAACGGCGATCGGCAGTTCAGCGTACCCTGTGGTACGTGCTGTCGAACACGATGAAGCTGCTGCATCCGATCATGCCGTTCCTGACCGAGGAGGTGTGGCAGCAACTGCCCCACGATGGAGATTCGATTATGGTGGCGGCCTGGCCGACGCCGCATCTCGAGTGGATTGACACACAGGCCGAGGCCGACATCGAGGTTGTGATGGATGCGGTGCGGAGGGTGCGGGGTCAACGGGTTGACTTGGGTATCTCACCTACCCAGATTCTCCGGATTCATCTGCGACAAACGGGGGGTGGCATACCAAACCTGCGTGAAATCGTGAAATACACGGCTCGATTGTCCCGATCGGAAGCGCTTGAGGAAGTACCAGTCGCCGGACCAGTTGGCCGCCGGTACGTTGAGGAACCAGCTGCCGGGTTCTCTCTTCTCACTGAGATCGAAGACAAGCTAGTACCTTCGGCTCGGGAACGCCTATCGCGTGAACTTCAAGAGATTGGGCCTGAACTTGGACGCCTTGAGAGGCGTTTGGCCGACCAGGAATTCATGACCCGCGCGCCTGCCGATGTAGTGCAGCGTGAGAGGGCACGTCTCGTGGAGTTGCAGGCCCGCCAGCGACGTTTGCAGGAGCTGCTGGCGGCACTTGAAGTTCCCTCACCCTAACCCTCTCCCCCTTCGGGGCGAGGGTTAGGGCTTCTCCCTCTCCCCGCTGGGAGAGGGTGGGGTGAGGGGACTCGCTTCGCTAGAGGTAGTCGGCCGGGTTGATGCCGGCGACGATGGGATCCAGGGAACGGACGACCCGGCGGGGGTCTTTGGCGAGTTCCACCAGCACCGGTTCGACCGCGTTCCCTGCGGCGTCGCGGACGATCTTAATCAGGGGCCGCAGGGGCGCGCCTTCCACCGGGCGGTAGGCGACGGCCAGTTCTCCCGATGACAACTCCAGCACGGAGCCAACCGGGTACGCGCCGAGCAGGTTCAAGAAGATCTTTGCCAGGACCGGATCGAACCTGGTCCCCGCCGCCAGCACAATCTGCCGCATCGCCTGATCGGGCAGCAGCGGTCGCCGATAGGTGCGCCGGGCTGAGGTCATGGCGTCAAAGAAGTCGGCGATGGCAATGATCCGCGAGAAGAGGTGGGGCTGCTGCGCTGATGCGACCCTCGGGTAGCCGGACAGATCGTAGTCCATGTGGTGTTCGAGGGCGACCTGCGCCGCGAGGTGCGCCGGTCCGGTCAAGTGGCGGAGCAGCTCGGCCCCGTACAGCGGGTGCTGGTTGATCAGTTCCCGTTCTTCCTCCGCCAGCCGCTCCGGTTTGATCAGGATCTGCCGGGGAATGCGCATCTTGCCGATATCGTGGAGCAGGGCAGCACCTCCCAGCACACCCAGCGCCGCCTGATCGAGACCGATCCGGAACCCGACCATCAGAGCGAGGACGGCGACGTTGACGCAGTGGTGTACGGTGTCCTCATCGTGCTGGCGTAGTGCCGCCACGCCGAGCAAGGCGTACCGGTCTCGCAGGATCACGTCGAGCATGGACGTGACGAGCAGGCGGGCGTCCCGCAGATTCAGCGGCGCCCCGACGCTGGCGTTGTAATTCAGGGAGTCGACCGTGCGCAGACTGACCCGGTACACTTCGCGCGGATCGATCTCGAGGGCTTCACGCTCCCGGCCCAACAGCGTGCGCGGCGGTCCCAGGCGGACGTGCGGCAGGTCGACCTCCGCCAGTTTGGGCAGCGACTGCCCATCGGGAATCGCGGCGAGGAGGCCGATGAACCGGGCGGATTCCTCCGGGGTGATCCCGCGGAGGAACTCGATGCTGCCGACGTCCTGGGCGGTCAGGTCCGCCAGCAAGCCGTAGGTGTGCAGGCTCTCTTCCAACAGCAGGCGGTTGTGGTAGAAGAACGCGTTTTCGTAGATGTCAAAGCGGATGGACGGCTGCTCGGCAAGGACGTCAGTGAGTCCTTCGCTGAGCGCGCGAAGCGCCGTGGATGCCTGGGGATGCCCGGACGGGTATAACAGGAGATTCTTCCGCGCGGTTTCGACCAGCCGCAGCAGCGCGCCCGGCTGCTGCGCGGTGATCCGCCGGTCCCGCCGCGATGCACGGAGCCGTCCTGCCGCTGCCGGCGGGATCCGGGTGCTCATCGCGCTGACGAGGTGCTCCAGGACGCCACGACCTGCCGCGCCGCCTCTCGCAGCGCCCGGCGGTTCCTGCCGACGGCCCAGCGCGTGCGGGCGATCCGGTCGATGACGGGCAGGGCCTCATCGTAATGCATGCGCTCCAACGCCCGCATCGCCGCGGTTTTCAGCACCACCGCGCCGGGCGACGCGTCCCGGTCCTTGACGATGCGCAGGAGGCGTTCGCCGGCGCGGGGATCTTCGCCCGCGCCAATCGATTCGATCAGATGGTGTTGAATCCGGGACTCCGGATCGTCGAAAAACCCGAGCAGCGCGTTCCGGCTCGTCGCATCACCCAACTTGCGCAGGGCGTCGATGACCTCCCGGCGCACGCGAAAGTCACTGCTGCGGCTCACCCGGAGAATGTGGCGGACGCCGTCGGGGCTGCCGAGCTCTCCCATGACGAACACGAGGTTTCGCGTCAGATGCCAGCTGGGGCTGGGGATGTGCATCCCGACCAGATCGGGTTCATCGCGCGCCACGCCGGCCAGCAGGCGGCACAGCTGCCGCCGGCGCGTGGCCTGGGTTTCCCGGTCCAGCAGGCGGAGGACCTTCGGAACCGCGTCCGGCGCAATCTCGCGCAGGGCGCGCTGCGCCGTCACCGCCGCGGGGTCATCTTCGGAGAGACCCGCGTCGACCAGGAGGTCCAGCACGCCTGCATCCAGCACGCGGGCGATCGCCGCCTCAACGCCGGCCCGGTGCTGTCCCGCGCGGCCGGCCGCCTGGCGGAGGACCCGTAAAGCCGAAGCCACCAGGTCCAGCCGGCCCGACTCGGCGAGGGCGGGCAGGTGGCCTGCGAGGATGTTGGCGGTTTCGACCAGCTGCTCGGGTTCGTCTTCAAGATGGATCAGGTTAATCAGCGTCGCGACGGTGTCGACGATCACGAATGGCTCGGCGAGCCGGTCGACGTCACCGAGCAGGGAGCGTTCCTCGCCCGGGAGCAGTTCCAGCATCTCCGGGGGAATGTCGGTCCACCCGTCATCAATCGTGTCGCCCGCCGCCGCCGACGGGGCACGGGGGGGTTCCACTGCAACCCCGTGCGCCGCGAGGGCGGGCTGGAGAGAGGCGACGATTTCCGACAGCTCGCCGGGCAAGACGTTGAGCTGCTCGAGGAAACTGCTGATCTGGCTGCCCACGGCCGCGTGATCGGGGAGACCCAGGATCAGCTGGGCGATCTCGTTGCCGCTGAGTTCGGCCACGATGGTTCGCGCCACGCCGCCTTGGGCGGCCTTGCCGATCAATTCGCGGGTGATGTCCGACCGCAAGGGTTCGTCTAACAGCAGGTGAGCCCGCGCGAGAATCCCGAAGAGCGATTCCTGGTCTTCCAGTGGTTCGTCGAGGATCGTGCGGTCGAGCGCCTCCAGGGCGCGCAGCAGCCCAGGGAGGGGTGGGTCGCTCCCGGACTGGGCGGCAAGCTCGTGCAGCGCAGTCAGCAGCCGCGCCGTCGCCTCAGGACCACCGCGCAGGATCTCGAGGACGAGATCGCGTTGCTCCCCCGACAGGCGGTCGCCGTTCAGCAGGCCGGTCAGCGTATCGAGTTCGGTCCCCCGTAGTTCGCCTTG
>DASYRL010000139.1:0-2849 GCA_036004445.1 bacterium | reverse complement strand
TGGCGAACGCGCTGAGAACCCTGGGCGTGAAGAAGGGCGACCGGGTCGCCATCTACATGCCGATGATCCCCGAGCTGCCCATCGCCATGCTCGCCTGCGCACGCATCGGGGCGCCCCACTCCGTCGTCTTCGGCGGCTTCTCGGCCGACGCGCTCGCCGGCCGCATCGACGACGCGCAGTGCACCGTCGTGATCACCGCCGACGGCGGCTATCGCAAGGGCGCGACCGTGCCGCTCAAGGCGAGCGCGGACGACGCCATGGGGCGCAGTCCATCGGTCCAGCACTGCGTCGTGGTCAAGCGCACGGGCGAAGCCGTGGAATGGCAGGAAGGCCGCGACCACTGGTGGCACGAGCTGACCGCCGAGCAGCCGACCACAGCCACCCCCGAGCCGATGGACTCCGAGGACCTCCTCTACCTTCTGTACACCTCCGGCACGACCGCCAAGCCGAAGGGGATCATGCACACCACCGCGGGCTACCTGGTCGGGACCGCGGCCACCCATCGGCTCATCTTCGACATCAAGCCGGACGACGTGTACTGGTGCATGGCGGACATCGGCTGGGTCACCGGGCACAGCTACATCGTCTATGGCCCGCTCGCCAACGCGACCACGGGGATCATCTACGAGGGCGCTATCGACTTCCCCGAGAAGGACCGATGGGCCCAGATCGCCGCCCGCTACCGGGCGAGCATCCTCTACACGGCCCCGACTGCCATCCGCGCCCTGATGAAGTACGGGCACGACGAGTTCGCGCGCGACGACCTCTCCTCACTCCGGCTGCTGGGCTCGGTGGGCGAGCCGATCAACCCCGAGGCCTGGGCCTGGTACTGGAAGTACATCGGCGGCGAGCGCTGCCCGGTGGTCGACACCTGGTGGCAGACCGAGACCGGCATGATCCTCATCACCCCGCTCCCCGGGATCACGACCACGAAGCCGGGGAGCGCCACCTTCCCGTTCCCCGGGGTCAAGGCCGACGTCGTGGACGAGGCCGGCAACTCCGTCCCGCTGGGCGGCGGCGGCTACCTCGTCCTCGAGCGGCCGTGGCCGGCGATGCTGCGCGGCATCTACGGCGACCACGACCGCTACGTGGAGACCTACTGGACCCGCTATCCCGGCCGATACTTCGCCGGCGACGGGTGCAAGCGCGACGACGAGGGCTACTACTGGCTGCTCGGCCGCGTCGACGACGTGATGAACATCTCCGGGCACCGGATCTCCACGACCGAGGTGGAGTCGGCCCTCGTCTCGCATCCCGCCGTGGCCGAGGCCGCGGTCGTCGGCCGCACCGACCCGATCACCGGGCAGGCGATCTTCTGCTACGTCATCCTCCGCGCCGGGCATGAGGCGTCGGAGGAGCTCTCCGCCGAGCTCCGCGACCACGTCTCCGAGGTGATCGGCAAGCTGGCACGGCCGAAACAGATCATGTTCACCCCGGACCTGCCCAAGACCCGATCGGGCAAGATCATGCGGCGCCTCCTGCGCGACATCGCCGAGCAGCGCGCCCTCGGCGACGTGACCACCCTGGCGGACGAGGGCATCGTGAACACGATCCGCGAGGAATCGGGCAAGGGCGAGGACTGAACGGTGTCAGGCGAGCCGGACGGCGTACAGCCGCCACCGTCCCTCGACACCCTTCAGGTCATGTTCACCACGATCGTCGAATTCGATGCCGGACCCAACGACCAGCTGCTTCACCGTCTCGGATACGAGCACCTCTCCGGCACCTGCGCTTGAGCCCACTCGGGCGCCGATGTGCACGGCCATGCCGCGCAACTTCCCGTCCACGATCTCGCATTCGCCGGTATGCATGCCGACCCGGATCTCCACGCCAATCTCTCGCGTCGCGTTGATGACCGCCGTCGCCCACCGGATCGCCACCGCGGGCGAGTCGAACGCAACGAAGAACCCGTCACCGGCGGTGTCGATTTCACGTCCCCCAAAACGACGCAGCTCGTCGCGAATCCTGGCGTGATGGGTTTCCAGGAGATCAGACCAGGCCCGATCCCCGAGTTCCGCAGCACGCCGCGTGGACCCGACCACGTCAGTGAAGGCCACGGTTGCCAGCATCCGGTCCGGCTCCCTGCCAGCGCGATGGCCGGTGATGAACTCCTCAACCTCCTCGGCGATTGCATCAACGTCGCCGGCCCAGATCACGAAATCGTCGCCGGGAAGCTCCCGGTAGACGGCGTTCCGAATGTGGGCAGCAAGAAATCGCCCGTGGTCCGGCGAGTTCAACGGATCGCCGGACCGATGCATGACAAGCGTCGGCACTTCGATGTCTGACAGGAGGGGCCGCACGTCCACCTGCCTCGTCATCTCCTCGAGGACAAGGGCCGCCCGGGGGCTTGCCCCGAGCCGATGGAGCGTCGACATCCATTGGCTGAATGCTTCGTCGCCGGCGGCCGAGGGCGCAATCAGGTCCGTGCGTGCCGACGTGCCCCATCCGTCCCGCACATACTCCCGGAATTCGGCGGCTTCAGCGTCGCTCCAGCCGATTGGATAGTCCTCGCCGGGGATCGCCTTCGCATATGTGCCCAGGAGGATCAGACGGTCGACGCGGGCCGCGTGCATCGCAGCAGTCGCGATGCATGGCGGTCCGGTGTCGGCATTGCCGAACAGCGTGGCGTGCTCGGAGCCTGCCGCGTCCAGCACGGCCAGCACATCGGCCACGCGCTCGTCCATGGTGGGGGGCACGTCGACGCGGTCCGAGAGGCCCAACCCGCGAGGGTCCATCAGCAGCAGCCGCGAGAACGCGGCCAATCGGGTGAGGAACCGGACCACGCGCGGGTGGTCCCACAGGACGTCGAGATGGGTGACCGAACCCGGGATGAACAGGAGGTCCGGCCC
>DASYRL010000138.1:0-6223 GCA_036004445.1 bacterium | reverse complement strand
CAACATGGCGGCGGAGGTGGGACTGCTCGGCCTGGCCGTGTTCGTTGCCGTCTTGATCCGCGGCGCGGCGGCGGGATGGCGCTGGTACGCTGCCGCGGCCGGGATCGATCGCACCGTCAGTGCCACCGTCCTGGCGGCCTTCTTCGGTCTCCTGATCCACCAGCAGTTTGACGGCACCGTGTCATCGGTGCACATCAGCGCAGGGCTGTGGTTCCTCCTCGCGATCATGATGGCCAACGAACCCAGTCCGGGGTCCGGGGTCCGGGGTCCGGGGTCCGGACGGACGCCGTGAGTTCAACGAATCCTCGCGTCATCCTGGCCGTCGATCCCGGCCGCGAGAAGTGTGGATTGGCGGTGCTGTCCGGTCCGCGCGTCCTCACCCGGCGGGTTGTCGCCACCGGCGACCTCCCAGCGGTGGCGGCCCGTTTGGCGCGCGAGTTTGGGGTAAATACGGTGGCGCTGGGAGACAGGACGGCCAGCGTGCAGGTGCGCCTGCTGCTCGCCGGCGCGCTGCCCCGAATGCCGATTGTGGTGATTGACGAGGCCGGAACCACGGAGGCTGCACGCAGCCGGTACTTCGCTGAACATCCGCCGCGCGGGTGGAGGCGTCTCCTCCCGTTGGGCATGCTGGTCCCGCCGGAGCCATACGACGACTACGTGGCGATCCTGCTGGCAGAGCGGTTTCTGGCCTCCAGACCCGGGGGGGCGGGCGGCCCCCAAAATGGGGTCCAGGGGCCGAGCAGGCAGGAGGAGAAGACCTGAGGATGGCGTATAGCAACCTGGGTTGACGACTGCCCCTTCCAAGGGGTAGGTCGTATTGTGTGTTCTCCAACTGTCACCCGCTGTTCGGCTTCCGACCGTAAGGGAGCCCAGGCGGTCTGAGGCGGAGGAAAGGAGGCCCGCAGATCAGGGTTTCCGCCGGACCGGAATGGTAGGGGACGCACCAAAGAGCCGATGGTTGGTCGATCGTGCAGAGAGGAAACACGCACACTCGTCTGTTCTGTCGGCAGGCCGCGGCTCGCAAGACCACTACATGAGGGGGTAACGAGCCGACATGAAGAAAGTCGCGCTTGCCATTGCAGCAGTGCTCGTGCTCATGGTTGTCGCCCCCGCCTTCAGCCAGCCGTTCGCGGACGTGCCCACGGATCACTGGGCGTTTGACGCGATCGCGGAACTGGCTGCGAAGGGCCTCATCGAAGGCTATCCCGATGGGACCTTCAAGGGCGATCGGGCGCTGACCCGTTACGAAATGGCCATGGTGATCGCCAGAGTGCTGGCGCGCATCGAGGCCATCAAGATCCCGCCGCCTCCGGCCGCGGTCAAGATTCCGGCGCCTGAGGTCACGCGGGCAGACATCCAGACTCTGCAGCGGCTGATCAACGAGTTCCGCGCAGAGCTGGCCGCCCTCGGTGTGCGGGTCACCGCGGTGGAGGAGGAACTCGCGGCCTTGCGGGCGCGGGTGGACAACACCTTCATCACCGGGGACTGGACGTACATCTACTCGCTGGGCGGCAATCCGAGCTCCTGGGAAGGCGGGTACTTCCCGCAGGTCATGCGCAACCGGGCCCGCCTCACCTTCCGGGGCCGCGTCGGGAGCCACACGACGGTCTTCTTGCGCGCCCGGTGGAACAGCCGGACCTCGCTCGGTGACACGGGGCTGGATTCCTTCGTCACCGACTTCGACCGGGTCTACTTCGACTACGCCGCGCCGTTTGGCGTGACGTTCCGCGTCGGCCGCGACTACTGGGGATTGGGCGACAACGGCATCCTGCTCGTCGGCCTGATCGCCAAGGAAGGCGTGCGCGCCACCGGTAGTTTCGGACCGCTCACGCTGACGGCGCTGACGTTCTTCGGGCCGCCGCACCTCGCCGGGCAGTTGGGTGGGATTGTGGACTGTGCACCCACCACCCCAGGACTCCAGCGCTGCACGACCTGGGCCACCTACGCGTTCCGCGCGCAGGCGGCGCTCATCCCCGGCTGGACGTTCGGCGTGAACTTCCGCGCCGATCGCTGCAACCAGCCGAACTGCGGCAGCTTCACGCAGAGCTGGAACTTCCTGCTTGGCGCGTGGACCGGCACCGGCTGGAGCTTTGACTGGAGCGGTCAGATCATTCCCGGGCTGACACTCTCCGGCGAATGGGCGTCATACACGCCCACCAACGGGTGCCCAGGCGGGGCCACAGCATTCGGTGTCGTCAAGATTGCCACCGCCACCGGCTGTGGCGCGCTGTTTGTCAACCTGGCGATTGACCTCGGACGGATCACGGGCATGAGCTCGTTCAGTCCGATGGTCAACGTCTGGTACAAGAACTACGGCGCGTACTACCAGCTGCAGCAGTCGAACAACTTCAGCCTCGGTGGCCTGTGGTGGGGCTACAACAACCGGAACGTGAGGGCATGGGGCGTCGACCTCAGCATCGTCCCCGTGACCAACCTCACGTTGTACGTCGGGTATGAGAACGGCGTACTCAACGCGACAAACCTGTACTGGAACTTCCCGGGCGTCATGGCCGGGGACACCTACGCCGCGTTTGTCGCGCGGGCCCAGTACAACCTGGGTCACAACTCGAACGTGTCGCTCGAGTACTACAACTACCGCAATATCTCGGGCAACTTCTTCACGTCGGCAGGCCACCTGATCGAGAGCCTGTACGCAGTGCGGCTGTTCCACCGCTGGTAGTTGTCGGTGGACAGTGGGCCCGGGGGGAAATCCCCCCGGGCCCTTTTCATTTCCTAGCGGCTCCTCGGGGAGGCGTGGTTCAGATGCAGAAAGGCGCGCGTGCCATTGCAGCGGTGCTTGTGCTCATGCGGTACGCCTGTTCCCCCGCTGGTAGCCGGCAAGCGGGCGAGGGCCCGGGGGAACCCCCTCCGGGCCCTTTTCGTTTGAGAAAGTGTATTCCGCTGTCGGCTCGAGTGCGCTAGAATGACGGTCGGAGGGACAGACAACATGAAACTTGCTCTGGTTATGTTGGTCCTTGCTGTTGTGGCGCAGTTTCCCAGCTGCGGGGACATGGGGTTCGGCAATCCCAACGTGACCCCACAAGGCGACATCGTCGGGTTCGTCGACGACAAGTACATCAGCGCCCAGTCGGGAGCCCCGGTTCCCTACATCGTGATCGGCGCTACCGAATACGAGGTCCCGATATACTTCTATAGGGAAGTCCATGTCAACGACCTGGTGAAGTTCAGCAAGGGCGTCTGGACGATCGTCAAGAAAGCGGCGCGGTAGATTGACATCCCGCGCCGCCGGGTGATAGAGTCCTGACGAGCACGATTCGAAACCTTTAAACCGGCCCCGTGAGGCCGGAAAGGGACACGCAATGCCCAGGGAACAGGGAACAGGGAACTGGGAACTAAAGACTCGATGGCTGCGGGGCAGGGGACTTCTCCTCTGTCCCGTTCTTCTTTCCGGTGCGTTCCCCGTTCCCCGTTCCCTGTTCCCGAAGGTTTACGGATGAGACACCTCCTCTCCCTCCGCGAGTTGCCGGCCCAGGAGATCCGGGGCCTGCTCGATGTCGCCGAGACCTTCGCCGCGCGGGGCCGGACCGACGCCCTCGCCGGCCGCGTGCTGACGACCGTGTTCTACGAGCCCAGCACCCGCACCGAAATCTCCTTTGAGCTCGCGGCCCGAGCGCTGGGCGCCGACGTGGTGCGCTGCGACGTCGACCGCAGTAGTGTGAACAAGGGGGAGTCGCTCGCCGACACCGTCCGCACCCTTGCGAGTCTGGGGACGGACGTGATCGCCATCCGGCATCCTGCCGCGGGCGCGGCGCACCTGGCCGCCGCGCAGGAGGGCTGCGCGGTCATCAACGCGGGGGACGGGATGCATGAGCATCCCACCCAGGGGCTGCTGGATCTACTTACGGTTCGCCGGGCCAAAGGGCGCATCGCCGGGCTGCGGGTGGCGATTATCGGCGACGTCAGACACTCCAGAGTCGCGCGGTCCGCCGCCTGGGGGTTCACCAAGCTGGAGGCATCGGTGGTGGCGGTTGGACCGGCCACGCTGTTGCCCCGTACTCCCACCCACGGACTCCCGTTCGATCTCACGAGCTCGCTTGATGAGGGCCTCTCCGGAGCCGACGTCGTCATGGTGCTGCGGCTGCAGCGCGAGCGCCAGCACGGGGGAGACGTGCCGACCCTGGCCGAGTACACGCGCCTCTGGGGAGTCGACACCCACGCCCTTCGCGCCGCGAAACCCGACGCCATCCTCCTGCACCCCGGACCGGCGAACCTGGGCGTTGAACTTTCGGCCGAGGCGGCCTACGGTCTGCAGTCGCGCATTGCCGAGCAGGTGGCCGCGGGGCTGCACGTCCGCATGGCGGCGCTGGCCTGGGCGCTCGGCCGCGAGCGCTTCGTGCGTCCCCCCACCAGACGATCCGACCGCCAAACGGCGCGTGCGACGAACGGACTCCTCAACCTAGACCAACCACCGGTACACGAGGCACATCTCCTCCAACCTGAGATTGCGTCGCGTCGCTCGCAATGACTGCGATCAACGGGCGCCACCAGTCACAGGTCACGAGTCACGAGTCACTCCTGATCAAGGGAGGCCGCGTCGTCGATCCGGGGACGGCCACCGACCGGGTTGCCGACGTCCTGATCGAGAACGGGGTCGTGGCCGCGGTGGGCGGGGGCATTGCCTCCGGCGCGCACCACGTCCTCGATGCCCGCGGTTGCATCGTCGCCCCGGGTCTGATCGATCCGCACGTCCATCTGCGCGACCCCGGGTCGACCCACAAAGAAGACATCGCCAGCGGGACGGCGGCGGCCGCGCGCGGCGGCTTTGCGACCATCGCCTGCATGGCAAACACCGTCCCATCCATCGATCATCCGGCGATCGTCGAATACGTCCGCAGTATCGCATCGAAGGTTGGTGCGTGCCGCGTTGCACCGATCGGTGCCATTACCAGGGGTCTGGCCGGAGAAGAACTCGCCCCCATCGGGAGCCTGGCGGCGGCGGGCGCGGTGGCGATCTCCGACGACGGTGCCGCGGTGGCCAGCGCAGGGTTGCTGCGCCGGGCCATGGTGTACGCATCCATGTACGGTCTTCCGGTGATGGAGCACTGCGAGGACCGGTCGCTCTCAGACGGTGGGGTGATGCACGAAGGACAGTGGTCGGCCATCCTGGGGCTCCACGGAATTCCGTCGGTCAGCGAGGAGACCGTGCTGGCCCGCGACCTGCTCCTGGCGGAGTCGGCCGGAGCCCATCTGCACGTTCTACACGTCAGCACGGCCGGCAGCGCCCGGCTCATCCGCGAGGCGAAACGGCGTGGGGTGCGGGTGACCGCCGAAGTCACGCCCCACCACCTGGTTCTCACCGACGAGGCCGTGCAGGGCTTTGATACGAACTGTAAGATGAACCCGCCCCTGCGGTCGGCGGAAGACGTCCGTGCGCTCCGCGACGCCCTGGCCGACGGCACGATTGACGCGATCGCGACCGACCACGCACCGCATGCGGTCGAAGAGAAGATGGTGGAGTTTGACCGGGCCCCGTTCGGCGTGATCGGGCTGGAGACCGCCGTCGGCGTTGCGGTGACGTTCCTGGTGCATCTCGGGATTCTCGGGATCGGTGATCTGATCCGCGCGATGAGCACGGCCCCGGCGTCCATCCTGGGACTCCCCGGAGGGCGGCTGGCGCTGGGCTCCCCCGGCGACGTCACGGTGCTCGACCTCGACCGGACGTGGACCGTCGACCCGTCGACGTTTGCCTCGAAATCGCGCAACACTCCCTTTGCCGGCTGGAACCTGACCGGGAAGGCCGTGGCGACCATCGTCGGAGGAGAGGTCAAGTTTAGCGAACTCCCCGAGCCGGTGTCCGAGGTCGGAGGTCCGGGGTCCGAACAAGCAATGGTTACGCGAGCGCAATCACGATGACGGTGAAGCAGGAACGGACACCGGACACCGGACACCGGACCCCGTCTTTAGCGGTCGAGGTCTCCGGCATCGGTTTCGCGCATCCGGTCCTGTCGCCGCCGGGGCCGCTCGGCTTCGGACGTGAAGTGCAGGCGGTCACCGACCTGCGGAGCTTCGCCGGCTTCATCACCAAGTCGGTGACGGTCGAGCCACGCCGCGGTTACCCGTACCCTCAAATCATCCGGACGGACGCCGGATGGCTCAATGCGCTCGGACTGCCGAACCACGGCCTTGCCGCCTTCATCGACAGGGACCTCCCGTTTCTCCGGACGCTGGGCATCCCGATCATTGTCAGCATTGCCGGGGACAC
>DASYRL010000137.1:0-18961 GCA_036004445.1 bacterium | reverse complement strand
TCGGGCGTCGACTGCGCAAACGGCCGCTCACGCCAGCGGGCCAGCTGCGAGTTCAGCGCGCTTCCGGCCCTCTGTTTGAGATCCTCGATGACCGATGGGTAGCGGTCGAACCCGTCGGTCGCCACCGTCACGACGTTGTCGGTGGACGCGAGGCCGAGGTGACGGGCCATCGTCACGGCGGCGAGGATATTGGCCGCCGAGGAAATCCCGATCATCCCCGCCAGCGACGTTTCCTGGAGCGCGAGCAGGCTCCACAGACAGTCTTCGTCGTGAACGAGCAGCACGTAGTCCGTCGTGCTGATGTTGTGGATGAGCGTGACCATCTTGTCGCCGACACCCTCGATGCGGTGGTGTCCGATCCCGCTGCTGTACAATGTCGGACACTCGCGCGGCTCCGGTGCGGCAATGAGCGCGTCGGAGAACTTCGCCTTGATTTCATCGCCTGCCGCCAGCGTGCCGGCGGACCCCGGTGCGGCCAGAAACAACGCCACCTGCCCGTTCCCGTAGCCCGATGCGGCTTCGAGCGCCGCTCGGCCGGTAACGGCGCGGTGGAAACGGTAGTTGGGCAGCAGCGAAAACTGCTCCAGCACGAGGTACTCCGGCCGCCGCATGTAGGCTTCGTGAGTTCGCTGAAGCGTGAGGATAACGTCGCTCTCGGTCCCGGGGGTGAGGTCGAGCTCGCCGCCATAGCGCCGGATGCGATCGTACCGCTCGCGGCTCATCCCATCGGGCATCACGACGATGACCCGATAGCCCTTGAGTTTCCCCACGTATGATGCGCCGATGCCGAAGTTCCCCGTCGACGGTGCGACCAGTGTCTTCGTTTCAGGAGATGCCTGTCCGTCCAGCTCGGCCTCGAGCAGCGTCGTGTACACTGGTCCGACTTTGTGGCTGCCGGAGGGGAAATCCTTGCCAAGCAGCACGATGATGTTTGCGGAGACACCCGTCAGCTCCGGCGGCAGGACGATGTGATTGATGGTTCCGTCGCCTCTCCGCCAGGTGATGTTAAACAGGTTGAGCGGGTCGGGCTCCCGACCGCGCGCGTCGATCACGCTCCCCCGGAATGCCTCCGGCAGCCGGCGGGGATCCTCCATCTCGGCATAGGTCGGCCCGAGCACGGTCATCGCACCGCCTCCTGCACAGCCTCAGGTGTGGCCTCAATCTCCATCGCGTGTCCGGGGGCCGCCCGCCGCGCCGCGGCCGGATCCTTCAGCCCGTGCCCGGTGATCAAGACCAGCACCCGCTCCCGCGGACCGATCACTCCCCGGTCCCGCAGGTGTGGAAGCGCCGCGATCCCCGCTAGCGCGGCCGGCTCGCCCCATACGCCCGTCAGCCGCGCGAGCAGCCGCATCGCATCCGCGATCTCCTCGTCGGTGACCGTCACGATCGTGCCATCCGACGCCCGGACGGCTGCCAGCGCTTTGCGCCAGTTGCGCGGTGTGCCCACGGCGATTCCATCCGCCATCGTCTGCGCCGGCACGGACGTGACGTCGCGATCTGCCGCGAAGGCGGCCGCAATGGGCGCCGCGCCCGCCGCCTGCACCCCGATCACCCGCGGGATGCGAGGACTGAATCCCAGCAGGTGCATCTCGCGCAGCCCCTTCCACGTCCCCGCCAGCGTGCAGCCATCGCCGAGCGGCACCACCACGACGTCGGGAGGTGCGGACGCCGTCTGCTCCGCGATCTCGAGGCCGACGGTCTTCTTGCCTTCCACCAAGAGTGGATTGATCGCGCTGTTGCGGTTGTACCATCCGAACCGGGCCGCGGCATCCATCGACAGACGGAACGCGTCCTCGTAGCTCCCGCGCACCAGGAAGACAGTCGCGCCGTACATCAGCATCTGCGTGAGCTTGGCCGCGGACACCTGCGCGGGAACGAAGATGTAGGCCTGCAGGCCGAGCTGGGCAGCCATCCCCGCCAGAGACGACGCGGCGTTGCCGGTTGATGCGCACGTGATGTCCCGATAGCCCGACGCAGCCGCGTGGGCGGCACCCACTGACGATGCGCGATCTTTCAGCGACGCCGTGGGGTTGCGGCCGTCATCCTTCAGCAGGATGCTCCGCAGCCCGAAGTGAGCGGCCAGCGGTACAGCCTCGAACGCCGGCGTCCAGCCCACCGGCGCGACCGGCAGCCGGATGCCCTCGGGCAGCGGCAGCAGCGGAAGATACCGCCAGTGTGTCCCCGGCGCCTCGGCGAGGAATGCGGGCGTGAGCCGGCCGCGCACCTCATCGTAGTCGTACGTCACGTCGAGAGTCCCTTCGCTCCCGCAGACGGCACACGTCAGGCGGTGTTCGGTCGCGTCGTAAGTGCGGCCGCACCGTACACAGGTATACCCGCTGACGAGACCGAGGTGTGACGGCACGACCTCGTGTTTCGTGTCACGTCCTGGGTTCTCCTCGACGACGAGTTCGCTGGATCAGCGAGGGCTGGTGGAGGGCCCATCTTACACATTGCCGGACGCAGACTGGGGCGGCCATCGCTCATGGATTTAGCCCTGTCCAGCCCGGAGGTCTATTCAACAGGCTCAGACCAAAGAGTGTCGAAGGCCTCACGAGCGAACGGAGGTCCCTACATGCCCCTGGATTCTGACACCACCACACGCATCGCCGATTTCCTCGGCGAACGCGATGCCGAAATGATCCAGTTCCTGCGCGAGATCGTCGCCATTCGCAGCTACGACAGCCAACTCAGAGACGTCGGCAGCGTCGTCGCCGACCGGATGCGCGATCTGGGATTCGATACCGTGCGCTTTGACGCGATGGGCAATGTCATCGGCCGGATCGGCTCCGGCCCGCGATCGCTGCTCTTCGACAGCCACCTCGACACCGTCGGGATCAGCGACCGCGCGGCCTGGCAGTGGGATCCGTTCACCGGCAAAGTCGACGACGGCATCTTCTACGCGCTGGGCGCCGGCGACGAAAAGGGCAGCACCCCGCCGATGATCTACGCCCTGCACGCATTGAAGCAACTCGGCCTCCTCGAGGGCTGGACGTGCTACTACTTCGGGAACATGGAGGAGTGGTGCGACGGGATCGCCGGGCACGCGCTGGTCGAACACGAACGGATCCGGCCCGACTACGTGGTGATCGGGGAACCCACGAAACTGCAAGTCTACCGCGGGCATCGCGGTCGGGTGGAGGTCAGCGTCACCTTCCACGGAAAGACCGCTCACGCCAGCGCGCCGGAGCGGGGGGACAACGCCATCTACAAGGCCGCGGCGTTTGCGGCGGAGGTCGCCGCGCTCAACCAGACGTTCACCGGCGACCCCTTCCTCGGCCCGGGCACGGTCGCGGTCACCCAGATCGAGAGCCGCGCGCCCTCGCTGAACGCAGTGCCCGACGTGTGCTCGGTCTACGTCGACCGGCGCGTCACCGTAGGAGAAACGAAAGAGCAGGTGCTCGCCGAACTGCGCGGCCTGCCCGCGGCGGCCGGCGCGGACATTGCCGTTCCGATGTACGAAAATCCGTCGTATACGGGGTTCGCCTTTCCGGTCGAGAAAGTCTATCCGGCGTGGGCGCTCCCGGAAGACCACGTACTGGTACGGGCCGGGCAGGAAGCGGCGCGCGTCGCCCTGGGGAAACCGACGTCACTTGGGCGGTGGGCGTTCTCGACCAACGGCACCTACTGGATGGGGAAAGCCAACATCCCATCGATCGGCTTCGGTCCAGGTGACGAGCGGTATGCACACACCACACTCGATCAGGTGCCGCTGTCTGAGGTCACTACCTCCGCCCGCTTCTACGCGCTGCTCCCGCTGGTGCTGAGCGGCATGGCCGGCTGAGGGTTACGGCATCGACTGCCCGCGGTACGCCCATCCTGTAAAGCGGCGTTCCAGCACGGCAAACGCGGCGAAGAGGATGACACCCATCGCCGCGACAACCACCAATCCTGCGAAGACCAGCGGCACCTCGAACCGCGAACTCGCCGACAGCATGAGATAACCGATGCCGCGGTTGCTGGCAACCGTCTCGGAGATCACCGCGCCCACGAACGCCAGCGTGGCGGCCACCTTCAGCGAGGCGAAGAAGTACGGCAGCGACCGCGGGATGCCGACCTTCATGAAGATTTCAACGCGGCTGGCCCCCAGCGAACGCAATACGTCCTGCAGCTCCGGCTCCATCGTGGCCAGTCCGGTGGCGACGTTCACGACGATCGGGAAGAACGAGATGAGGAACGCGGTGATGATGGCGGGCACGGTACCGATCCCGAACCAGATCACCAGCACCGGCACGATGGCCGCCTTCGGCACGCTGTTGAATCCGACCAGCAGCGGGTACAGCGCGCGGTAGACGAGGGTCGAGTATCCGATCATCAACCCCAGCCCCATCCCGCCGACAATTGCCAGTCCGAAGCCGACCAGCGTGGTGTAGAGCGTCTCTGTGGCATTGAACCAGATGGCCCCATGCCAGGTCACCAACGCGTCCCATACCGCGCTGGGCGCCGGGAGCACGAACACGGGGACCCGGAACAGACGCGTCCCCACCTCCCAGACGAGCAAGACGGCAACGAGCACGATCGTCGGCGGCAGCAGGGCGGTGGTGCGGTCTCGGGCCGTCATGGGGCGCGGGCGTCGCCGATGCGACGCCGGATCTCGTGATAGATATCGGTGAAGCGCTGAGTGAAACTCACCTCCAGCGTGCGGGGCCGATCGAGCGGCACGGCTGCCTTGTAGATGATCCGCCCCGGCCGCGGGCTCATCACGTACACGGTATCGGCCAAGAACACCGCCTCGCGGAGATCGTGCGTCACCAGGATGCCGGTGAACCGGCGGCGCAGCCACAGGTCCTGCAACACCTGCCAGAGATCTTCGCGCGTAAAGGCGTCCAGGGCCCCGAACGGTTCGTCCAGCAAGAGCAGCTCGGGCTCGTGGATGAGGGCCCGGCAGAGGCTCACGCGCTGCTGCTGGCCTCCGGAAATCTGCCAGGGATAGCGGTCGTCGAACCCGTCCATCCCGACCGCGGCCAGCAGGTCCCTGGCCTGCGCCGCGTACGCGCCCCGCTGCGCGCGGAACTGCTGTTTGTGGGGGGTAACGATCTCGAGTGGCAGCAGCACGTTCTCCAGCGTCCGCCGCCACGGGAGCAGGATCGGGTTCTGGAACGCCATCCCGACGTTCTTCTGGGGGCCGGCGACCGATCGGCCGCCGACGAGCACTTGCCCCGGACCCGAACTCCGTGAGTGGTCCAGGGCGGGGCCGCTGCTCGGCCGCAGCAGCCCCGCCAGCAGTTTGAGGATCGTCGTCTTGCCGCACCCGCTGGGACCCGTGATCGCGACGAACTCCCCCCGGCCCACGGCGAGGCTGGCGTCTTCAACCGCGACCACCTCGCGCCCGTCGTGCGAAAACGCGACCCGCACGCGGTCGAGCGCGACAAACGGCGTCGCCGCCACGAACTATCGCAACGGCGGCAGCATGCGGTCCCGCTTCGGCGGCAGGTAGGTGACGGTGAAAACGTCCCACCACCGCGGCTTGGACGGCAGACTGAACGCCTCAGCCAGCGCGTCAATCGCCCGGGCCAGCCGCTCCCCGCGCACGCCGCCGAACCCATCGGCCGCGACCTCGCGGGTCAGCACGTTGCTGCGCAGGGCCAGCAGCAGGCGCTCTTTCTCGACGGCCTCGTTGAGCAACGGGTCGCGCCGCTTGATGGCCGCGATCGCCGCATCAGGATCGGTGATGCTGTCCCGCAGGCCCCGGATGAACGCGCGCGCGAACCCGCGCGCGGCGTCCGGATTGCCGCGGAGCAGCGCCGGCGGCGCCATGATCGCGTTGCCGTACAGCGGCAGCCCGTAGTCGCTGTACAGGAAGCTCACGATGTCATTGGGGTTCACCCCGGCGGCGCGCAGATTGAGCACGGCGGTGAAATAGAATCCGGTGATCGCGTTGACGCTGCCGCGGATGAGCGACGGTTCGCGCAGCGGCACGTCCATGGACACCCATTCCACAGAGTCGGGGTGGATGCCGACGGCTTTCGCGAATACCGGGAACAACCGCCGCGGCGCATCGCCGACGGGCGCGCCCAGCTTCTTGCCCTGCAGGTCAGCCGGGCGCGTGATGTTCTCCCGCCGCAGCGTGATGATCGCAAACGGCGGTGTGTTCAACAGCATCACGAAGCCGATCAGGGCCTTGTCCGGGTTGCGGACGTTGAACTCCACCATCGAATTGATGTCCGCGTACCCGAGGTCGTAGGCGCCGCTCGCGATCTTCGTGACCGCGTCGGCGGAGCCGAAGCCGCGGTCGATCGTCAGATTGATGCCCTCCGCCGCGAAGTAGCCCCGGTCCAGCGCCAGGAGGAACGGCGCCTGCGGGCCCTGGACGGCGAAGTCGAGCGTGAACTTCCAGTTCACCCTGGCCCGGGCGGGCTGGCCCAGACCCGTCATGGCAGTCAGTCCCACCAGCACCATCACGAGCACACCGATCACAGGTCTTCTCATGGCCTTGTCTCCCCCGATCCGCCGTGCTGGGCTCTTTCGGTTCCTATTCCCGCCGCCCTTCCGCAGGTGGACAAGTCCCGCACGATTCGCTCCAACAGATCCTGCGTCAGCGCAGCATTCGACTGAGCGAATCATACGGGACAAGGGTTCGCGGCGGTCTGCATGAAACTAGGCCTCAATGGCTCGCCCGCGCATGGCACTTTACCTCCAGGATAAGCATCCGATCCGCGACGGCATCGGGTATGCGCAGTATGCTGAGGCGCGCGGCTTCGAGGCCGTCTGGCAGGCCGAGTCCCGGCTCGTGCGCGAGGCCACGGTGCCCATGGCCGCGTATGCCTCACACACGCAGTACCTTAAAGTGGGCTCCGGGGTCGTCAACACCTGGACCCGCAACGTGGGATTGCTGGCTGCGACGTTCGTCACGCTCGACGATCTGGCGCCCGGGCGCATCCTGCTGGGACTCGGTGCGTGGTGGGATCCGCTCGCGCGCAAGGTCGGCATCACGCGGACCAGCCCCCTGCAGTGCATGCGGGAGACCGTCGAGGCCTGCCGTGCGCTCTTCACCCTCGAGGAGGTCAGCTACGAGGGCCAGTTCGTCTACCTCGACGGGGTGCGTATCGACGTCGTCCACGGGGATACCGCGCCGCGGACCATCCCCATCTACGTCGGGGCCACCGGCCCGAAGATGCTGGAGCTGGCCGGGGAGATCGGGGACGGCGTGCTGCTCAACTACATGGTCTCGCCAAAGTACAATGATGAGGCGATGGAGCGCATCATGGTAGGGGCCCGGCGCGCCGGGCGGCGGGTGGAGGAGATCGACCGGCCGCAGCTGGTGGTCTGCTCGGTGGATCGGGACCGGGCCAGGGCGATGGACGGGGCGCGGATCCTGCTGACGCAGTACCTCGGCCAGCAGCCGCACATCATGAAGGCATCGGGCGTCGCACAGTCGCTCATCGACAAGATCAACGAGGTGGTCTCCTGGCCGGCGACCCACGAGCAAATCGTGGCGGCGTCCCGCTACGTGCCAGATGACGTGGTGCAGATGGTCAGCGCGTCGGGAACTCCCGAGGAATGCCGGGCCAAAGTCGCCGAGTACGTCGCCCACGGCGCGACCTGTCCGGTGCTCTATCCGCTGGGCGACGACGTGGAACTGATGATCGACACCTTCGCCCCGAACCATTCGCCGGGCTCAGGCGCCGCCGCGAGCCCGACAGGGCGTGGCGGTTCAGAACAGGCGGTGACCTGATGGCCGAATCCGTCACGTTTACCCTCAACGGCACGCCGGTGACCGTCCCCGCGCATCCGGACGACACACTGCTGGACGTGCTGCGGGAACAGTGCGGCGTGCTATCGGTCAAAGATGGCTGCCAGCCGGAAGGGTACTGCGGCTGCTGCACCGTGCTGGTGGACGGCCGGGCCCGCGTGGCGTGCTCGCAGCCCGCCAGCGCGTTCGCGGGAACGTCGGTCGTCACGCTGGAAGGACTGACCGACCGCGAACGCGAGGCGTTTGCGACGGCGTTCGCCGCCACCGGAGCATCGCAGTGCGGGTTCTGCTCCCCGGGCATTGTGGTCAAAGCCGGCGGCCTCCTGCGCAAGGATCCCCGCCCGACGCGCGAGGTGATCGCCAAGTCGCTGACCGGCCATCTCTGCCGGTGTACGGGATACGTGAAGATCATCGATGCAATCGACGTCGCCGGCAGGATTCTTGCCGGCGACGTCGGGCCAGAGCTGGACTGGAGCGGGCGGCTGGGGTCCAGGGCGCCGCGGTACGAGAGTCCGGACCTGGCCCTGGGGGACAAGCCGTTTATCAACGATCTCCGCGTGCCGGAGATGCTGCACGGCGCGCTGCGCTTCTCCGACCACCCGCGCGCCGTGGTCAAGAAGCTCGACACGTCCCGCGCCGCCACCATGCCCGGCGTCGTGAAGATCGTCACGGCGGCCGACGTGCCCGGGGAGCGCGAAGTCGGCTGCATCCACAACGACTGGCCGGCGTTCATCGCAAGCGGCGAGACGACCCGGTACGTCGGCGACGTCTTGGCGGCGGTAGTCGCCACGTCGCGGCGGGCTGCCCGGGCGGCCGCGGCGGCGATCGCGGTGGAGTATGACGTCCTCGAGCCGGTCACCGATCCCGAGGCCGCCCTCGCACCCGACGCCCCGAAGGTGCACGAGAAGGGGAACCTGCTGAAGAAGTGGCAGATCAAACGCGGCAGCGTCGACGACGCGCTGGCGGCCTCCGCGCACGTTGTCAGCGAGACGTTCCAGACGCAGTTCATCGAGCACGCATTCCTCGAGCCCGAGTCGGCGCTGGCCTACGACACGGCGGAGGGAATGCGCGTGTTCTCCGGAGGCCAGGGCGTCTGGGACGACCGCCGGCAGATCGCCCGATTGCTGGGTGAGCCCGAATCACGCGTGCGCGTGACGCTGGTGAGCAACGGCGGCGCGTTCGGGGCCAAAGAAGACCTGGGCATCAACGGCCATGCGGCGATCCTGGCACGGGCGACGGGCAAGCCGATCAAGCTGACCCTGTCCCGAGAAGAGTCGATCCGCATGCACGTGAAGCGCCACCCGCTGCGGATGACGTACACGGTCGGGTGCGACGCGCGCGGACGCCTGACGGCCGTGAAGGCCCGCATCATCGGCGACACCGGCGCGTACGCCAGCGTCGGCGACAAAGTGCTGCAGCGGGCCTGCGGGCACTCCTGCAGCGCGTACGACGTCCCGGTGGTGGACGTGGAAGCGTACTGCGTGTACACGAACAACCCGCCGGCGGGAGCGATGCGCGGGTTCGGCAGCAATCAAGCCAATTTCGCGATGGAAGGCGCCCTCGATCGGCTGGCCGGGCGGGTCGGGATCGACGGCTGGGACATCCGGTGGATCAACGCCCTCGACGTGGGAGGAACGTTCGGCACCGGGCAGGTGCTCGGGCCCGGGGTCGGACTGAAGCAGTGCCTGCTCGCGGTCAAGGACGCGTACAAGGACGCGACGTACGCGGGCATCGCCTGCGCAGTGAAAAACGTCGGCGTCGGCAACGGACTGCCCGAACGCAGCTTCGCGTCGCTGCAGGTGCAATCCGACGGCACGATCCTCCTGCGCCATCCGTGGACGGAGATGGGCCAGGGCGTGCACACCGTGCTGCAGCAGGTCGTGTGCGAGGAACTCGCCCCGTACGGCGTCGATCTGAAGAAAGTGCGCGTCGAAGTCGATACTTCCCGCGAGTTCGGCAGCGGCCAGACCACCGCGTCGCGCGGGACGTTCCTGGGCGGGCTGTCGGTGCGGCGCGCCTGCGACGCGCTAAAGTCTCACCTCGACGGACACCGTCTGACTGACCTGGCCGGGGAAGAGTTTACCGGCGAAGTGACGTTTACGCTGACGCAGCCGATGGACGATCCCAACCTGCAGCGCTCGCACATCTGCTACGGGTGGGCGGCGCAGGTCGTCATCCTCGGCGAGACCGGCAAGATCGACAAGGTGATCGCCGCGCACGACGTGGGCCGGGTCATGAACCGCAACCTGCTGGAAGGACAGATCGAAGGCGCGATCCACATGGGGCTCGGACACGCCCTGGCCGAGGAGTTCGTCGTCGAAGGCGGCCACATCAAGACGCCCACGCTGAAGTCCCAGGGCATCATTCCCGCCACCGGCATGCCCCCGGTTGAATGCATCTTCATCGAAGTGCCGCAGCCCGAGGGGCCGTACGGGGCCAAGGGGGTCGGGGAGATCGGGCTGGTGCCGACGGCGTCCGCGGTGGCCGGCGCCGCGCACGCCTTCGATGGCCGCTGGCGCACTCGCCTGCCGATGAAGGACACCGCGGCGGCCCGCGCCGCGCATCCCAAAGCCGTCGGCCCCAAACGGGCAACACCAAGGGACTAGGGGACCCGGGACTACGGGACTCGGCGAGACCATGACGCCAGAGTACTTCCCCAGTATCATGGAGACTGACCATTCCCCTAGTCCCCCAGTCCCCTAGTCCCGTGTTTGTGCTGGAAGGCGGGCTGCTGGTCGATCCATCGCGCGGACGGGTCGGCTCGCGTCCCCTCGCCGTCGCCGCCGGACGCATCACCGCTGAGGCGCCCGGCGCCACCCCCGTTGACGTCTCCGGCTGTCTGGTTCTGCCGGGCAACGTCTGCGCGCACCATCACCTGTACTCGGCTCTCGCCCGCGGCATGCCCGGCCCCGCCGAGCCGCCGCGCAGCTTTCCGGAGATTCTCGAACGGATCTGGTGGCGGCTGGACCGGGCCCTGGATCTCGACACGATCCGCCTCTCCGCCGCCCTCGGCGCGGTGGAAGCCGCCAAGGCCGGGACGACGTCGATCATCGATCACCATGCGTCTCCGGAAGCCATCAACGGATCGCTGGACGCCGTCGCCGACGGCCTAACCGAGGCGGGCGTGCGCGGCATCGTGTGCTACGAAGTCACCGACCGCCACGGCGAAGCGAGGGGGCGCGACGGGGTCGCCGAGAACGTGCGCTTCCTGCGCGGCAACCGGCGTGACCTGATCCGCGGCATGATGGGAGCGCACGCGTCGTTCACGATCGGACCCGACACGATGGACGCGCTGGTGGGCGGGGCCCGAGACCACCGGGTCCCGGTGCACATCCATCTCGCCGAGGACCTCAGCGACGAAGACGATTCGTTGCAGAAGTACAGGATGCGCACCGCGCACCGGCTGGCCAGTGCCGGGGCGCTCGCCGCCGGCGATCTGGTAGCCCATGGGGTCCACCTCGACGAAACTGAGCTACGCTTGGTGCAAGAATCCGGAGCGTGGGTGGCGCACAATCCGCGGTCCAACATGAACAACGGGGTGGGCTATGCGCCGGTCCTGCGCATGGGGCCGCGCGTCGCGCTGGGCACCGACGGCATCGACGGCGACATGTTCACGGAAACACGGGCATGCTACCTGAAAGCGCGCGAGGCGTCCTGGGAAAGCGGTCCCGGCTTTGCGGTGGACCGGCTGACCGCGGGGGCGACCATCGTGGGACGCATGTTCGATGAGCCACTGCTGGGGACCCTGGAACCCGGCGCGCCCGCGGATCTGATCGTCCTCGACTCCCATGTCCCCACGCCGCTGAACGCGGCGAACGTAGCCGGCCACTTCGTGTTCGGACTCACGGCGGCGGCGGTCCGCGACGTGATGATCGCCGGACAGTGGGTGGTGCGCGACCGGCGGCACCAGCTGGTGGACGAAGACGCGTTGGCGGCCCGCTGCCGCGAAGCGGCGCCGAGGCTGTGGAAACGCATGGAGGCGTTCTAATGCAAACGACAGGCGCGACTCGGGCCGGGTTCACCGGCAGAGATTTCATCTCGACGGCGGACTGGACGGTAGCCGAACTCGGGGTCGCCCTCGACGTGGCCGCGGAGCTGAAAGGCGCGTTCGCCGCGGGGCGGCCGCACCGGCTGCTGCCTGATCGGACGCTGTTCATGATCTTCTTCGACCTGTCCACGCGCACGCGCAACGCCTTCGAGGCGGGCATGACCCAGCTGGGCGGCCACGCCCACTTCATCGACGCCGCGACCTCGCAGATCGCCCACGGCGAGACGCCGCACGACATGGGCATCATCCTCTCCACCTACGGGCACGGGATCGCCATCCGCCACGACAAGGTGCCCGGTGAGGGAACGCCCTACCTGCGCGAGATTGCCCAGCACGCGTCGATCCCCGTCATCAATCTTCAGGATGATGAAGACCACCCCACCCAGCAAATGGCCGACCTGATGACGATCGAGGAAGTCTTCGGCACGAGGAAGCTGCAGGGGATGAAGATTTGTGTCTCGTGGGCGTACGCGCCCTCCTACGCGAAACCGATGAGCGTGCCGCAGGGACTGGCGCTGCTGCTGCCCCGGTTCGGCGCGGATCTCGTGATTGCGCGCCCCCCCGAATACCGGCTGATGCCCCGGGTCATGGAACGGGCGCGGGCGCTGGCGGAGCAGGGCGGCGGACGGATCACCGAGATCGACGACATGGACGCCGGCTTCGAGGGCGCAGCGGTCGTCTACCCGAAGTCGTGGGGCGCCGAGCATCTGTTCGGGAGGGAGCAGGAAGGGCTGGCCCTCAACGCCCGATACCGTTCGTGGATCTGCGACGGCCGGCGGATGAACATCGCCGCGAAGGATGCGATCTACATGCACTGCCTGCCGGCCGATCGCGGCAACGAGGTAACCAACGAGGTCATCGACGGTCCGCAGTCGGTTGTATTCCGCGAAGCCGAGAATCGCCTGCACACGGCCAAGGCGCTGATGGCCCTGACGATGGGCGGATTCTCCACTTGATCCCGGCCGCCCCTCCGCGTGAGCCGGGCCTACCCTACAAGTGGAAGGTCCTCATCTCGGTCATCTTCGGGATCTTCATGGTCATCCTGGACACGACCGTCGTCAACGTCGCGTTCCAGACGCTGCGGACCGAGTTCGGCGCGGGCATCCAGAGCTCGCAGTGGATCATCAGCATCTACGTCCTGGCATTGGGCATCAGTACGCCCTTGTCAGGATTCCTGGCCGACCGGTTCGGCATCAAACGGATCTACCTCACGGGCCTGACGACCTTCTTGATCGGGTCGCTGCTCTCCGGATTCGCGCCCGGCCTCTGGTATCTGGTCGGCTCACGCGCGCTGCAGGGGATCGGCGGCGGCATCGCGATCCCGCTGGGCAGTGCGATGCTCTTCGCGGCGTTCCCGCCCGCGGAACAGGGGCTCGCGCTGGGAGTCTTCGGCATCGCGCTCCTCGTCGCGCCGGCACTGGGTCCGATCCTCGGGGGCCTGCTGGTCGATCAGCACCTCTGGCGGTGGATTTTCTTCATTAACATTCCAATCGGGATCCTGGGGATCACCCTGGCCTCGCGGTTTCTGCGGGAGCGGCGGAACCCGCAGGCGCCGGTGCTCAATCCGGTCAGCATCGCGACGTCCGTCGTCGGATTCGGCTCGGTGCTCTACGCGGCGTCGATCGCCGCCGACCACGGATGGACGTCGGGGACCGTTGGGCTCTGGTTCGGAATCGGGTTTGCGGCTCTCGCGCTGTTTGCCCTCAATGAGCTGTTCCGCGCGAAATCGCCGCTGCTGAACCTGCGGCTGTTCGCGCGCCGGAATTTCCTGCGGGCGAGTCTGGTCGGCTACGTCTCGGTGCTGGCGCTGTTCGGCGCGGAGTTCCTGATGCCCGTGTACCTGCAGGCGCTGCGCGGCCGCAGCGCGCTGGAGACCGGGCTCATCCTGCTGCCGCTGGCCATTACCGCGGGGATCACGACGCCCCTCGCCGGCCGATTGTACGACAAGATCGGCCCGCGGGCGCTGCTCACCGCCGGGTTCGGCGTGCTGATGATCAACACGTGGCAGCTCTCGCAGATCACGGCCGACACCACCATCCGGTGGATCCTGTTCCTGCTGGCGCTGCGCGGCCTGGCCCTGGGCCTCACGGTGCAGACGACGTTCGTGACCGCGCTGGGCGACGTGCCGCGCGACGGCGTGGCGCGCGGATCGTCGCTGATCAACTCGACGCGGTTCGTGGTCCAATCGATCGGGGTCGCCGTCCTGGCCACGGTCCTGGCCGGCTCGCTGTCGCCGCAGGTGAAGAACCTCCAGCGCACGTTTCTGGAGGCACCGCAGGCCGCGGTACGACGGACGGGATTGTGCGAGCCCCGGGTTGCGGGTGCGCCGTCGCCGGCGATGCTCTCGCTGATCCGGCAGGCCTGCGCTGAATATGTCGGCGGCTTCGAGCGGGCGTACCGGCTGACGTTCTACGCCGCTTTGCTCGCGCTGCTGCTGGGGATGACGTTGCCGGGATGGCCGGCGAAGTGGCACGGACGCGGCACGACGGGATCACAGGGATCAGGAGATCACAGGGATCAGCCGGCGGTTGGTGCCTAAGCGGGGGTCAGGTCGCCGAGGATGACGCGGCGCCGCGCGCCGGTGGCGGACGGCAAATTTCCCGGCCGGCCCCAGGCCGTCTCCGCGCCCAGCACCGCAAAGGCGATCGCTTCTTTGAAATCGGGGTCGACGCCGAACTCCGCGCTCGAGCGCACGGGCACGGGGGCCAGCGCCTC
This sequence comes from bacterium, assembly GCA_036004445.1. Lineage (GTDB taxonomy): Bacteria > Sysuimicrobiota > Sysuimicrobiia > Sysuimicrobiales > Kaftiobacteriaceae > DASXUC01. The sequence goes on along the minus strand of DASYRL010000137.1, from coordinate 4,508 downwards.
GGTCAGCCACCGCACGAGCGTCGCGTTCCGCGCGCCACCGCCGCCGAGGATGACGTCATCGATTCCCCCCAAAAATGCGCGGTACGCGCGCACGATCGTCCGCACCGTCAGCATCGTCGCCGTCGCGATGAGATCGGCCGGGCCGACCCGGTCACCCCACTGCCTGACGATCCCCTCCGCGTAGACCAGGCCGTACTTCTCGCGCCCGGTGGTCTTCGGAGGCGGTTGAGCGTAATACGGATCGGCCAGCAGCGCGTCCAGCAGCGCGTCGCTGACGTGTCCTCCCGCGGCAGCCGCCCCGCCGCGATCGAACTCCTGATCCAGCGTCAGCTTCATCAGGCCGTCGATCACCATGTTCGCCGGCCCGGTGTCAAACGAGATGACGTCCCCGATTCCCGCGCCCGCGGGAATCCACGTCACGTTGCCGATGCCGCCGAGATTCTGCACCGCGCGGCTGCGCTTTGGATCGGCAAACAGCAGGTAGTCGACGTAAGACACCAACGGCGCCCCCTGCCCGCCGGCGGCGATGTCCCGCGCCCGCAGGTTGCTGACGACGGGGAGCCCCGTGCGCTCGGCGATCACCGCCGCTTCGCCGATCTGCAACGTGCTGTGTTCGGGGATGTGCCAGATGGTCTGGCCGTGCGACGCGATCAGATCCACATCTTCCGGGTTGCTGCCGGCGGCTTTCAGGACGTCGAGGGCGGCGCCGGCGAACCATTCACCGACGTCCACGTTCGCGGCGGTGACGGCGGCCAGCGGGGCGTCGGACCGGCAGAGATCCAAAATTCGAACGCGCTCATCCAGAGCATACGGCCGCGTGAATGTGGCGAGGGTCCGGACACCCACGCCGTGGTCCGCGCGGTTGACCTCGGCGAGCGCGGCGTCAATCCCGTCGGCGGACGTCCCTGAGATCAGCCCGATGACCCGCAGAGGGTTCTTCGTTGCCGGCCAGGTGAACTCGGGCATCCGTCTCTATCCACCCTCAATGGCGACCCGCACGAAGCCTCCGGCGCGCTCGAGACGGCGCTGCGCTTCGGGGAGGTCCACGCCGGTGACCGCCATCACGACGGCGGCTTTCACGTTGCCTCCCGCAGCGTCGAGCAGCGTGGCCGCATCGGCGGGAGAGACCCCGGTGGCCTCGGCAACGATCCGCCGCGCCCGCTCCATCAGCTTCTGGTTCAGCGGCTGGATGTCGACCATGAGGTTGCCGAACACTTTGCCCAGCTTCACGTTCACCGCCGTACTCAGCATGTTCAGAATCATTTTCTGTGCCGTGCCCGCCTTCATCCGCGTGGAACCGGCGATTACCTCCGGACCCGTCACGGCCACAATCGCGACGTCGGACAGGGCGGCGACCGGCGCCCGGGGGTTGCAGGCGATGGACACGGTGGCGGCCCCGGCCTCACGCGCCGCCCGCAGCACGCCCAGCACGTAGGGGGTCGCGCCACTGGCCGTGATCCCGATGACCACGTCTCCAGCTGAAACGTCGCCCGCGCGCAGATCCGCGGCCCCGGTCTGCTCGTCGTCCTCGACGTCGGCGGCGGATTCCACGGACGCCATCGTTCCGCCCGCGATGATCGCGCGCACCGTTCCCACCGGCGTCCCGAACGTCGGCCGCCACTCCGCCGCGTCCAGCAGCCCAATGCGCCCGCTCGTCCCGGCCCCAGCGTAGAACAGCCGGCCGCCGCTGCCGACGCGCTCGGCGATGAGGTCCACCGCCCGGACGATCTCCGGCAGCGCCGAATGCACGGCCGCGGCGACGTCAGCATCCTGCGCGTGGATCAGCGCCAGCATCTCCTCGGTGCTGAGCTGGTCCAGCCCGGCGGTGGCCGGGTTCGATTGCTCCGTGACCGGGAGGTCCTCGGGAGGAAGGCTCACCGCAGGCCCTCCATGACCGCATTGTGAAACGTTACGCGAAACTCATGGATGCGGGTATCGTCCGCGTTCGGGTGGACGCGGTTGGTCAGCAGTACCACGAGGAGATCTTCGTCCGGATCGACGGCGACAGACGTGCCGGTAAATCCCGTGTGGCCGAACGACCGAGGACCCAGCGCGCGGAAGAAGGCCTCCGGGTGGTGTAAGATCCACCCCAGCCCGCGGGGGTACTCCCGCGCGGATTCCCGCTGGTCGGCCAAGGCCTCGGTGGTCACCGCCGACGGCAGATACGCACCGGGGCGCAGCCACTGGTACGCGACCGCCGCGACGCCGGCCGCGGTGGCGAAGAAGCCGGCGTGCGGGGCAACGCCTGCCATTCCATAGTACGCGTTACCGTCGTGCACCTCTCCGACCAGCACGTGGGTGCGCCAGGGAAAAGCCGCCCCTGCATCCCCTGCCTTCTCCCGTTCGTATTTGTTGCCTGCCTCGGTCGCGGCACAGCGCTCGCGCGCGGGCGGCTGAGGATTGAACGCGGCATCGTCCAGCCCGAGCGTAGCGGTGACGTGCTCGTCCACCAGCGCGTCGATCCGGCGGCCGGCGGCGCGCTCCATCGCGAAACCGAGGAGCAGGATGCCGAGATCGGAGTAGTCGACCGTCTCGCCCACGCCGTGCACCAGCGGGGTACGGCAGATCTCGGCCAGCATCTGGCTCCTGCGCGAGGCGTTCAGGTACAGCGGGATCCACGACGGCAGGCCGGAAGTGTGCGCCAGCAAGTGCCGGAGCGTAATCGCGTCCCGCTGGGCACCGGCAAACTCGGGAACGTACTCGTGCGCCGGCGCGTCGAGATCGATGATCCCGTCCTGCCACAATCGCAGGGCCACCGGCAGCGTGGCGAGGACTTTGGTCAGCGATGCGAGGTCGAAGATGGCATCGATCTGCATCGGGCGCACGATCGGCGTGACCTGCGCATGGCCGAACGGCTCGTGCCACACGACCATCCCCCCGCGCGCCAGCAGTGCGACAGCGCCGGGGAACACGCCGGAAGCGACAGCGTGGGTGATCAGACGCCCGGCATCGGCGACGCGCGTCTCATCCAGCCCCGCGGCGTCGGGAGATCCGGCGCGCAGCGTCGCCACCCCGCCCATCATGTCGGCGTCCAGGTGGGCCGCAGGCGGGGATCGAGGATCTCCTGCAGCGCGTCACCGACCAGGTTGAATCCCAAGACGGCCAGCACGATGGCCAGCCCCGGGAACACCGTCGGCCACGGGCTCAACTCCAGGTAGTTGCGGCCTTCACTGACCATCAGCCCCAACGAGGGATACGGCGGCTGCGTGCCGAGCCCGAGAAAGCTCAGCGCGGATTCAAACAGCATCGCGGTGGCGAGGTTGATCGTCGCCTGCACGAAGATCGGTGTACTGACGTTGGGAACGACGTGGCGCAGCGCGATGCGCCACGGGTGCTGCCCCAGGGCGCGGGCGGCTTCGATGTAGGCCTGCTCCTTGACCACCAGCGTCGGCCCCCTCGCGATGCGGGCGAAGATCGGCACGTACACGACCCCGATGGCCAGCACCGTCGTCAGAGTGCCCGGACCCAGGACGACCACGATGGTAATGGCCAGCAGGAGCACGGGAAACGCGAACACGATGTCCATCGCCCGCATCAGCGCGCTATCCACCGCCCTCCGCGCGAGACCGGCGGCGATCCCCAGTCCGCCCCCGATGACCAGCGCGAAGCTCACCGACAGCGCGGCGACGGCCAGGGACGTGCGGTAGCCGAAAAGGATACGGCTGAACAGGTCTCTGCCGTAGAAATCCGTCCCCAGCACGAACGGCCTCCCCGGAGGGGCGAAGCGCTGTTCCGTGTGCATTTCAGTCACCGGGTACGGGGCCACCAGCGGGGCCAGCAACGCGAGCGCGGCGATGACCAGCAGGATCACGACGCCGACCACCGCTTTCGGATACCGCAGGAACGCCGCGGCCGCGCCCCGGCGGGGTCTTACAGCCGGTTGAGGGCTGCGGGCGGCAGGGGCGGCCTCCTCAGACATACCGGATCCGGGGATCGAGATACACGTACATCACATCAACGAGCAGGTTGACCAGGACGAACAACGAGGTCACCAGCAGCACCACCGCCTGGAGCACCGGGTAGTCGCGCTGCACGATGGCCTGGAGGCCGAGCCGCCCGACGCCGGGGATCGCAAATACCTGCTCGACGACGATCGCGCCGCCCAGCAGGTAGCCGGCGACGATGCCGATGAGGGTGACAACCGGAATAAACGCGTTCTTGAGCATGTGGCGCGTGACCACCCGCGGTTCGCTGAGTCCTTTCGCCCGCGCCACCTTGACGTACTCCTCCCGCCGCACGGTGACCAGCGAGGAGCGGACCATCCGCGCGATCGCGGCGGCGTTGGGAATCGCCAAGGTCAGCGCCGGCAGAAACATCCCCCACAGGTTCGCGCCGGGAGCCTGCAGGAAGCCCGGATACGTGAGCACGGGGAACCAGCGCAGGTGCACGCTGAAGATCAGGATCAGTACCGCGCCCACCCAGAACGCGGGCAGCGACAACCCCAGCAGCGTGAGCGTCTGCATCGACGCATCGGCCAGGCGCGATGACGTCGTGCCGGCGAGCGTGCC
>DASYRL010000136.1:0-6877 GCA_036004445.1 bacterium | reverse complement strand
CAGCGCAATGGGCTGGAATGCGATCTGCGCGCCGAGAGCGAATCGTTCCAGCATCGGGATCGTCCCTCAGGGCCCCAGCGGTCCCATCGGCAGCAACACGTTCAGAGCGCGCGCGAAGACCACGTACAGCACGGCCGTCATACCCAGCGCCGTGCCGAGCAGCCGCGGCCAGTCCCGCAGGCCGAGCAGCCAGATCATCGCGCCCAGCAGCACCGGCGTGGCCAGCAGGAATCCCGCGCTCGGCAGCGCCAGCGCGTAGCCCACTATCAGCGCCACCGCCCCACCGAAGATGCCCGCTCGCATTGGCGGCGGCGGAGAGGGATCGGACCTCCCCCGCACCGCGCGGACCAACAGTGCCGCCGCCATGAGGCCCAGGGCGACGGCCAGCAGCCGGGGATACGCCGCCGGTCCCAGGCGATCGGGCGCGAACCCGGTACGGATGCTGAACGACTGCTGGAAATACAACCCCGCGAACACCAGCAGTGCCAGCCCCCCGACGAGATCGGCGCGGCGCATCGTGGATCTACTTGAGGACCCCGATCTCCTTCAGGTACCGGCGCAGCGTCTGGTTCATCCGGTGCAGGTAGGCCTTGTACTGGTTGTGATCCATGTACGCCGGCAGGAGGTAGACCGACTCGTAGTACTGTCGGTAGGCCGGCCGGGCCAGCACGGTCTGGATCGTCCGCTCCCAGAACGCGATGGCGCCCGGGTCCATGCCCCGCGGTCCCAGCAGGCCGCGGAACTTCTCGACCACGATGTTGACGCCCTGCTCCTTCGCCGTGGGGATCGTGGTCCGGGGCAGCCGCTTCTCGGTGAACGAGTTGATGATCCGGACCTGCCCCGCCTGCACCTGCGAGGCGACTTCCGCGAACTCGCCCACGCCGAGGTCGACATGACCGCCCAGCACCGCCAGCAGCAGGTCGCCGCCGCCCTCGAACGTGACGGGCTGCACGGTCGTCTTGGTCACCTTCTGAACCTGGTGCGAGATCATGTGCTCGACAGACCCCGGCGTCGCGACGCCGAACTTGACCTGGCCGGGCCGCTCCCGCGCCGCGTTCACAATGTCCTGCAGCGTCTTCCACGGCGACGCCGTCCGGACGTACAGGATCATCGGGTCGAAGAACACGTTCACCACCGGCTCCATGTCGAGGAACGAGTGGCGCGTCTCCGCCAGCATTGGCGTCTGCAGCATCGTGGGCGTCGAGCCGTAGAGGACGTAGCCGTCCTTGGGCGCGGTGGCAACGAAACTGACAGCGGTCGCCGACCCGCCGCCGCGGCGGTTCTCGACGACGATGGGCACCGGGACGATCCCTTCCAGGTGCTTGGCGAGCTGCCGCAGGAAGATGTCCCCGCCCGCGCCCACGCTGGAGTGCGTCACCAGCGTGATGGGCTTGGTGGGATAGGAGCCTTGCCCGACGGCGGCGGGGCTCATCGCCAGGACCACCATCAGGAGTACACCGGCCATGCGTAATCCGTATCTCATCTGCCTCCCCCTCTCGTCACGTTTCCTTCGCGAACAGTGGATCGCCGTCATCGAGGATCAGCCGGTCGTCAACGACGACCGTGGGCCGCAACAGGATGATGTCGAGGTGAATCGCACTGTCGACCGTCCCGGCTAGGCTGCGGTTGTCGCCCAGCGCGACATGCGCCTGCCCGAGCCGCTTCTTGACCTCGCGGCTCTTGGGGATCAACCGGCATGCCGGGTTCGTGCCCAGCGCGAACTCCGCCGCGAAGTTGCGGCCGCCGGGGTCCTTGCGCTCGAGGATCTCCGCCAGCTGCTGCGCCTGTGCGCCGCCGGCGACGTCGACGATGCGCCCGGCGCGCACCTCGAGTTTGAACGGCTCGGTGACCAAACCGATCTTTTCGATCAGATAGGGATTCACGAGCACTCCCTCGGTGGTCCCCTCCAGTGGGGCGATCGCCGCCTCGCCGTCGGGGAGGCCGGAGAACGTCCCCGGCTCGCGCGCGAATCCCGAGAGGCCGAACGCCGGCCGGCCGGTCAGATCAAATCGCAGATCTGTCCCCTCGGGGGTGGTGACCTGGCCGCGCATGGCTGCGCTCAGCAGCGCGACGCCGCGGCGCGTGATCCGGTCCACCTCGTCGTAGTCGGCGGTCATGCCGCCGCGGACCATCATCTCCTCGTCGACTTCCCGGATGTTGCACACGCGCGCGCCATGGGCCAGCGCGTCGCGCTCCGCGTTGGTGTGGGTCATCGAATGGGACGTCTGGACGATGACGCAGTCGGCTTCCCGCATCGCTGCGGCCACCGCCGCGGGGGGTTCTTCACCGCCCATCTCGCGTGCGGGCATCATCACGACGACCGGGTTCAAGCTGTATAACACCGCCGTCGTCGTCAGGAGGTCGGTGATCGACCGCGGTCGTTCGTAATCCGTGACGATCACCAGCCGCTCGCCCGCGCGCACCGCCAGCACCTGCTCCATGATGCGCCGCGCGGTGGGCGCCATGTGCGCGCTCACGGCTGCTGCTCCTGGGCCACCAGCTGCGCGCGCGCAGCGTGCCAGGCGTGCATGACGTGTGCCTCGGTCAGCGCCCGCGCGTCCGCGGCCCGCCCGCGTTCGATCAGCCGCACGATCGCGCGGTGTTCGGCCACCGAGCGGGGCCGCCGGCCGGGAAAGGACAGCGACTCCGCCCGCAGCAGGACGATCCGGTCGCGCAGGTTGGCGATCATGGCCTGCAGCAGCGCGTTGCCACACCCGGCGGCGAGGGTGTCGTGGAACGCGTTGTTCGCCGCCAGCAGTGAGCCCAGGTGCCGGCGGGACAGTGACCGCGACGCGCGAGCGATGGCCTCGTGCAGCCGTGCCAGCGCCCGGGGGTCACGGCGTTGGGTGAACAGTGCCACGGCCTGGCCTTCCAGTGCCGCGCGCGCCTCGTAGAGGTCCCGCGCGTCATCGAGCGTGGGCCGCGTGACCACCGGGCCCTTGTAGGGCACGGTCGTGATCAGCCCCTCGAGTTCGAGTTTGCGCAGCGCCTCGCGGATCGGCGTCCGGCTGACCCCCATGCGTTCGACCAGTTCGCGTTCGCGCAGGCGCTGGCCGGGGGCAAACCGCCCGGAGAGAATCGCGCCCCGCAGCTTGCGCAGGACGAGATCGCGCGCGGGAACGTTCTTGGTCAGCAGGCTGCTCATCGCAACGCCGCCATGACGGCATCTCCGACGTCCTGCGTCCGGCTCGTCCCGCCCAGATCCGGCGTCCGGACGTCGCGCTGCCGCACCACCTCCGCCAGCGCCGCGAACACCGCCGCCGCCGCGTCGGGTTCACCGAGGTGCTCCAGCATCAGTGACGCGCTCCAGATGGCGGCAAGCGGATTGGCGACTCCGCGGCCGGCGATGTCCGGCGCCGACCCGTGCACCGGTTCGAACATCGACGGCCGGCGCCGTGACGGATCGAGATTCGCGCTCGCCGCCAGCCCCAGGCTGCCCTGCAGCGCCGCGCCCAGGTCGGTGAGGATGTCGGCGTAGAGATTGCTGCCGACCATCACGTCGAACCACTCAGGATGCAGCACCATCTGGTAGGCGGCCGCGTCGACGTGCAGTTTGCTGACAGAAACGTCCGGGTAGTCGGCCGCGACGGCCGCGGCGACATCGTCCCACATCACTGCGGTGTATTGCAGTGCGTTGGACTTCGTGACGTGGGCGAGGCGTCTCCGCCGCCGGCGGGCCAGGTCGAACGCAAACCGCAGGATCCGCTCGGTCGCCCGGCGGGTATAGACTGACGTCTGCAGCGCCACCTCGTGCTCGGTGCCCAGGGCCTGGCGCCCACCGACGCCCGCGTACTCGCCTTCGGTGTTCTCGCGCACGAACACGATGTCGATGTCGCTCGGGGCGCGGCCGGCGAGCGGACCGTCGATGCCCTCGAGCAGTCGGATGGGCCGAACGTTCGCGTACAGGTCGAAGCCTTTGCGGATCGGGAGCAGCAGGCCCCACAGGGAGACGTGATCGGGGACGCGCGGGTCGCCGATCGAGCCGAGGTAGATCGCGTCGTGCGTCGCGAGGGTGTCGAGACTGCCGGCGGGCATCATCACGCCATATTGCAGGTAGTACTCGCAGCCCCACGGGAATTCGGCGGCGTCGACGGCAAACCCATGGCGCCCCCCGGCCGCCTCGAGGACCTTTAGCCCTTCGGGGATGACCTCGCGGCCGATGCCGTCGCCGGGGATGACGGCCAATCGGTACCGCTTCATGGGGCGTTCCCCACCAGCAGCGGCGCGACCGCGTCCGCGCGGGCGGCGTCGCGGATCGCCCACAACGCGGCCAGCGCAGCTTCGGCCCGGTCCGACGGCATCACCAGCGCGGCGCAGTCCATGAACTTCTCGCGCAGATCGTCGCGGGACATCGCCTTGCGGGGGTGCCCCTTGGCCTTGTCGGCGAACCCCTCCAACGTCCGGCCGTCGCGCAGCGTGATCCGCACCCGCATGCGCATCTCGTTGTAGCCCAGCGCCTCGATCTCCGGATCGACGTACACCGCCACGCGCTCCATCAACGCGCGCGTGCGCGGATCGGCGACTTTGGGGTCGACGAACTGGGCGATGCCGGCGCGGCGCTCCAGCACGCCGATCGCCATCTGAAACTGCAGCGAGAACTTGCCCTGCAGGGCCGTCGCCGGCTTCGTATGGATCAACGCATTGGGGACGTGGGAGTTGACGCCGACGTCGATCCGCTCGATCTGCTCGGCGGTCAGGTTGTGCTCGCGGACCAGTTCCAGCAGCACGTCCTGCGCGGGATGCGACAGTGATCCCGATGGGTACGGCTTGATGGAAATTCCCGGCTCGATGAAAAAGTACGGGGCGCCGAGTTTGCCCTCGATCTTCCCGGGATCGAATCCACCCGCGGCCGCGTTGTAGAATCCCCGCTTCGCCTCGAGGATGTCCGTCGCCGCGGTCCACCCGCGCCGCGCCAGCAGCACGGCGAACAACCCGTTCTCCGCGGCGCGGCCGGCGTGAAAGGGCTTGGTCATCGTGCCGAAGTTCTCGCGCAGGCCGGCGCCCATGCTCGCCACCAACCCGAACGCGCGGCGGGTCTGATCGAGGTCGCAGCCGTACAGGCGCGCGACGGCCGCCGCGGCGCCGAACCCGCCCATCGTAGCGGTGGAATGAAACCCATCGCTGTAATGGCGGGGCGCGATCGCATCGGCGATCCGGCAGGCGACCTCGACGCCGATGATGTACGCATCCAACAGGGTCGCGCCGGAGACGGCCGTCCCTTCCGACGCCGCCAGCGCCGCCGCCAGCACGGGCACCGTCGGGTGCGTCAGCAGCCCGTAGACGCTCTTCGGATCGGTCGCCAGCTGGGTGTCGTCATAGTCCATAGCGTGGCCGGCGGTGCCGTTCGCCCAGGCCGCCAGCTGCCGCGGCGCGCGCAGCATCGACCCGAGGACCGTGGCCTGCGGGATCCCGCCGATCTCGCGGAGGTGCGCGCGGACGAGCGTGCCCGAGGCCTCCGTGGCCCCGGACAGCATGACGGCGATGCCGTCCACCAGGTGGTCCGTACCGAGAGTCCGGACGTCGTCGGGAATCGTACGGGTGACGAGGGCGAAGCGGGCGACGGTTTCCGTGATACCCACGGCACACTCCGGCCAGGAGATGGTGCGGATGGTATACAATATGCCATTTACGATGCCTGGTCCCGAGATTCCTGCTGAGTCCGCCCGCCGACCCGCTCTGGCCGTGGCCCTGGGCGATCCCTCGGGCATCGGGCCGGAAGTCCTCGCCAAAGCTCTGGCCGCGGGCGTAGAGGCCGACGTCATCGTGGTCGGCGACATGGAGGTCTGGAACATCGCCCAGCGGGTCGGCGGGGTCACGCTGCCGGCCGTGCCCGTTCACGAGGTCCCGATACAGGATCGGAGCTGGGCGGCCGGCGCGATGAGCGCCGCCGCCGGGCGTGCGGCCGCGGCCTGGCTGACGGCGGCCGTACGGCTGGCGCTGTCGGGCGCCGCGGATGCCGTCGTCTTCGCGCCGCTGAACAAGCAGGCGATCATCCGCGCCGGGTTTCCGGTCCGCGACGAGTACGAATTGTGCGCCTCGCTGGCCGGCGTGGACGATCACGACGAGATGAACGTGATCCCCCACCCCGCGGGGACGGACGCGTCGGGCGGCCTGCTGTGGGTGGCACGCGCAACCTCGCACGTTCCGCTAAAGGACGTGGCGGCGCTGCTGACGGTCGAGCGCGTCCTGCACACGATCCGGCTCGCGCACCGCACGGCCGCGGATGCCGGTACGCTTGCGCCGCGCATCGGCGTCGCGGCGCTTAACCCCCATGCGGGCGAAGGCGGCCTCGTGGGAGACGAAGAACGACGCATCATCGCCCCGGCGATCGCCGCCGCGGCGTCTGAAGGCCTCGACGCGACGGGACCCCATCCGGCCGACCACGTCTTCCGGCTCGCCCGCGCGGGGGCGTTCGACGTCGTCGTGGCAATGTATCACGACCAGGCCCAGATCGCCACGAAGCTGTTGGGGTTCGAGCGCGGCGTCTCCGTCGGAGTCGGCTACCCGTTCGTGATGACGACGCCGTCGCACGGGACGGCGCACGACATCGCCGGCCGGGGAATCGCCGATCCGGGGCCAATGCGCCAGGCGCTGTCGGTCGCCGGGCGGCTCGTGCGCACCCGCCGAAGGTAAGCTCCTGGAGGAGGGTGACAGTCACCCTCACTGTCGAAACAGGTGACGCATGTCTCAGCGATCCGCGTACGTGTTCCTCACCTTCATGGCGCTGTTCTTCGGCGGGACGTGGGTTGCCGGGAAGGTCGGCGTCGATGCGATTCCCCCCATCACGCTGGCCGCGGGACGGTTCGGCATCGCGTCGATCCTGCTGTGGCTGTGGGCACGCACGAGGCGCGTTGCCCTGAACCCGAGCGCAGCGAGT
>DASYRL010000135.1:0-37109 GCA_036004445.1 bacterium | reverse complement strand
CCGTCACCGTGCCGGGGGATCTCTCGTCTGCGGCGTTCCTCCTCGCTGCGGCCGCGGCGCTACCTGGTTCCGAGATCACCGTGAGCGGCGTCGGCATCAACCCTACGCGCACCGGGGTCCTTGACGTCCTGCGCGCCATGGGGGCCGGCATCGAGGTGCGCCAGGATGCCACGTGGGCGGGGGAGCCGGTCGGCACCGTGGTCGTGCGGGGGGCGAACCTGCGCGGCACGGCCATCGGCGGCGCGCTGATCCCCAGGGTCATCGATGAACTTCCGGTGCTGTGCGTGGTGGCGACCGCCGCGACCGGCGTCACCGAAATCACGGACGCCGCCGAGCTGCGCGTGAAGGAGTCCGACCGCATCGGGGCGATCGCCGGCGCGCTGAGGGCCCTGTCGGGTGAAGTGGAGGAACGGCCCGACGGCCTGACCGTCTACGGCACCCGGCTGCGCGGAGGGCGGGTCGGCGCCCGCGGCGACCATCGTCTCGCGATGGCGTTCGCCGTGGCCGGCCTGCTCGCCGCCGGTCCCGTGGTGCTCGACGGGGCCGAAACGATCAGCGTGTCCTTCCCGGACTTCTTTCAAACGCTCGAGACGCTGAGAGGGTAACATAGGAGAACTGATGGCGGACGTGGCAGCCGTACAGCGAACCGCGGGGCGCATCCGCGGCAACATCGAGCGCGTGCTCGTCGGCAAGAGCGACGTGATCGACCTCGCGCTGGTGGGGATGCTGTGCGAAGGGCACCTGCTGATCGAGGACGTGCCCGGGATCGGCAAGACAATGCTGGCCAAGACCCTGGCGCGGTCGCTGGGCTGCGCCTTCCGCCGCCTGCAGTGCACGCCCGACCTGCTGCCGACCGACGTCACCGGCGTCCTGTTCTTCAATCAGAAGGAGCAGGAGTTCGCGTTCCGCCAGGGTCCGGTCTTCACCAACATCCTGCTGGCCGACGAGATCAACCGGGCGACGCCGCGCACGCAGGCCGCGCTGCTCGAATGCATGGAAGAACGGCAGGTCACCTTAGAAACTGGCACGCTGCCGCTACAGCGGCCGTTCATGGTGATCGCCACGCAGAACCCGATCGAGTTGCAGGGGACCTTCCCGCTGCCTGAGGCCCAGCTCGACCGGTTCCTGCTGCAATTGCCCGTGGGCTATCCCGGCGCGGCGGACGAGGTCGCGATGCTGCGCCGGTTCCGCACGGACAGCCCGCTGGACGATCTTGGCGCGGTCACCGGCGCCGACGAGGTCATTGCGATGCAAAAGGCGGCCCGCGGCGTCCACGTCAGCCCGGCCGTCGAAGGCTACGTCGTTGAGATCGTCCGGGCAACCCGCACGCATCCCGAGATCGACCTCGGCGCCAGCCCGCGGGGCAGTCTCGGACTCTACCGCGCGGCGCAGGCGCTGGCGGCGATCCACGGCCGCGGCCACGTGCTGCCCGATGACGTCAAGGTCATGGCCCCGTACGTGCTGCCGCACCGCCTGATGACCACGGCGCAGGCCCGCCTCCGCGAGCGCGGTGCGCGCGAGATTGTCGAGGAGATACTCAAGAGCGTCCCCGCGCCGGTGGAAGCGGAATGAACGGGAGCAGGGAACAGGGAACAGGGAACAATCACTGCGGACCGCCGCGCGGTATTTGTTCCCCGTTCCCCGTTCCCCGTTCCCGCCAGTAAGGATGTATTCGCAGGGCTGGCTCCTCCTCGGTGGCCTCGTCCTCCTCGTCGGCCTGTTCGCACGCCAGCCCGTCGCGTCGCTGCTTGGGCTGGCGATTCTTCTCAGCGCCGGTGCCTCGTATCTCTGGGACCGCTACTGCCTCTCCCGCGTAGAGTACCGTCGCTCCTTCACGCCGCGGCGGGCATTCTATGGAGAGACGGTGACCTTCACGATGGAGATCACCAACCGTAAACCCCTCCCGCTGGCCTGGCTCGAGGTGGTCGATGAGCTCCCGGCAGAGTTGGTTCCGCTCTCCGGGCGGATTATTCCCAGTGTCCGGCAGCGCCGCCAGCACCTCGTCAACATGTTCTCGCTGCGATGGTACGAGCGGATCCGCCGGCGCTTCACCCTGCGCTGCGATGCCCGCGGCTATTTCCCGCTCGGCCCGGCGCGCATCCGTTCGGGAGACATCTTCGGCTTCACGATTCGCGGCATCGATCTCGAGCGGGTCGACTACCTGCTGGTGTATCCGCGCGTGGTTCCGCTCTCCGCACTGGGGCTCCCCGCCCTCCACCCGATCGGAGATGTTCGGCTGCCGCGGCATCTGCTGGAAGATCCCACGCGTGTCGCGGGAGTGCGGGAGTACGTGCCGGGTGATCCGCTGAGACGGATTCACTGGAAGGCCACGGCAAAGGCGGCTGAGCTGCGGGCCAAGCAGTACGAGACGACGACGAGTCACCGGCTGGCCGTCTTCTTGAACCTCGACACGCTCGGCCGGTGGGCGGAGTACCGTGGGTTCATCCGGCCGCTGCTGGAACTCCTCATGGTCACGGCGGCGTCCATCGCGAACTGGGCCGTCGAGAGCGGCCATCTCATCGGCATGTACGCGAACGGCTATCTCCCGCAGGGGCTGCGCTGGGTGCGGATTCCGCCCGCGTCGGGAACCCACACCCTGGCCCTGATCCTCGAGTCGCTCGCGAAGCTGTTTGCCACCCCGGTCATGCCGCTGGGCGATCTGCTGCAGCTGGAAGCGCGCACCCTGCCGCTGGGGACGACGGCCGTGGTCGTGACGGCGGTTGTCGATGGCGCGCTCATCGCCGGCATCGACCGGTTTCGTCAGGCCGGAGGCGGGGTCGTCGTCGTGATCGTCGGAGACGAGCAGGAGCACGTCGACCTTCCGGTGCCGGTCTACCGCGTGCCCTCGGTCCGGGCGTGGCAGGCGATGGACGGCATCGAACTGCAGCCGGCCGTAGGTCCCGGGCGCAGTCGAGCAGCCGGTTCGGCATGATGCCGGAGCGCCGGGGATTCGGGGCGGTGCAGACGGCGCTGCAGCTGACCGCGGTCATCATCGAATTCTGCTGGCTCTATCCGTGGCTGCTGTTCCTCACGGGCCTCCTCTACGAGCATCCCCCCACGCCTGTGATTCCCGCGGGGCCTTCGCTCCTGCTGCTGATGGGAGCAGCGGTCACGGTGCGGCGGGCGGTCGGCATGAATTGGCCGCTGCCGGCGATCCGGTCGGCGGTGTTGGGCATCGGTCTGCTCGCGGGACTCGCCGCCGTGAAGGCCACGCACTACCCCGCGTATGCGGCGTGGGATCTCCGATGGGTTGGTGTACTTCTGGGGGCGGCGCACGATACGCTCCCGGACGTGCCGCTGCCGGTGGCGGGCGCAGTGATTGCCGCGCTGCTGTGGTGGCGTGGCGTTGTCCTGGGCGGGCGTGAGTTCAGTTACGTCGAGATCGACCGGCTCTTTCGCGGCGGCATCGGGTGGAGCGTCCTCTTCGTCATCCTCTTCGCCATCTACCACGACAGCCGCGCGTTCGCGCTCGCCGCGTACGCACCGCTGTACCTGCTCGCGTTTTTCTCGCTGAGCCTGCTCGCGCTGGCGGTCTCCCGGCTGGTCGATCTGTGGAGCCAGACGCATGCCGACGAGCGGCAGGCGCTGGCGATGAACCGTCACTGGCTGCTGCTGCTCGCCGGCGTCGTGGGATTGATCCTGCTCGCGGCCATGCTGGTCTCGGGGGTCATGCCGGGGGATCTGCGTCCCGTGCTGGCGCGCGTGCTCGCGCCGCTGGCGCCTGTGCTGGAGGCGGTCTTTACCGTCGTCTTCTGGGTGGCGCTGGTGGTAGCGAGAATCATCATCGGCCTGATCCATCTCATCGCGCGCGGCGGTCGGCGGCCGGTTGTTCCGGAACCTCGGGGTGACCCGCTGGCGGACCTGCTCAGGGATTTGCAGCAGGTACGCGTCGATCCAGGGGTCGTCAGCGGCGCGCGGTGGGGGATGGTGCTGCTGGCCGTGGCGCTGCTGTGCCTGCTCATCGCCATCGCCATCGTGCGGGCGCGCCGGCGGGAGCGCAAACCCGGCGAGGACGAACGGGAATCCGTCTGGTCCACGCGTGCCGCGCTGGCGGGGCTGGGTGCCGCGCTGCGGTCGTTGTGGCGACGGCGGGGCGCGGTGATGGGAGTGGCTGAGGACGCCGAGGTTGCCGCCATCCGCACGATGTATCGGGACCTGCTCCGCATCGGCCGGGAGATGGGCGTTCCCCGCCGGGACTCCGAGACCCCCTACGAATACCGGCCGCGCCTCTCCGGTCAACTGCAGGCCGTACCTGACGCAATCGCCGAACTCACGGAAGCCTACGTGCGCGTCCGCTACTCCGCTCAGCTTCCCGCGGAGGACGATATCGAACGAGCGCGGACGGCCCTGGACAGGATTCGCGATGCACTGATGGCCTCGTAGTCCGGCACGATCTGCCGACGCGGTGCCTGGTTCGCCACCACCATCTTGACAGGCATGGTATGCTAGAGTTTACCAATTTCATATCGCCGAGGACCGGGAAGAGTACCCGCTCCCAGGGGCTAGGAGAGAGCCGCGGAACGGTGAGAGCGCGGCAGCCACAGAGCGGCGAATGGGCCCGTGAGGCGCGACCCGAACCGTGAATGGTGAATCGTGAATAGTGAATCGGGGCGATAGATCCGGAGTCTCTGATTCACGAGTCACGACTCACGAGTCACGAAGTAGGCTAGCCGGAGCCCCCAGCCGTAATCTGGGCAAATAAGCGGTCTTCGGACCGGAATCTGGGTGGCACCGCGGGAGACAATTCACCTCTCGCCCCTTGTAGGGGTGAGAGGTTTTCATTTTCCAGCGAGTCGAACGGAGGGTCCGGCCATGATCGTAGTCATGGAAGCGCACGCGGCGCGTGAGCAGATCAATGCCGTCGTGAAGAAGATTCAGGATGCGGGACTAGGCAGCCACCTGTCGGTGGGCGTCGAGCGGACCATTATCGGCGTCGTGGGCGACAGCCACACGAAAGAGCTGCTGCGGCAGTCGCTGGAAGCGATGCCTGCCGTCGAGCGCGTCGTCATCATCCTGCAGCCATTCAAGCTGGTGGGGCGCGACTTCAAGCCGCAAGACAGCATCGTGGACGTCGACGGCGTGCGCTTCGGAGACGGCTCGGTCGTCGTCGCCGCCGGGCCGTGCTCGGTGGAGAGCCGGGAGCAGATCATCCAGACCGCGCGTCTCGTGAAGTCCGCGGGCGCCGCGATGCTGCGCGGGGGCGCCTTCAAGCCGCGCACGTCTCCGTATTCATTTCAGGGACTCGAAGAAGAGGGGCTGCGGTTGCTGGCCGAGGCGCGGGCGGAGACCGGCCTGCCGGTCGTCACGGAAGCCATGGACGTCAGCCAGCTCATGCTGGTCATCAAGTACGCCGACATGATCCAGATCGGCGCCCGCAACATGCAGAACTATACCCTGCTGCGCGAAGTCGGCCGCACGAAGTATCCCGTGCTGCTCAAGCGCGGGCCCAGCGCGACCATTCAGGAGCTCCTACTCGCGGCCGAGTATGTGATGAACGAAGGCAACTACAACGTCGTGTTGTGCGAGCGCGGGATCCGCGGGTTCGACAATGAGACCCGCTACCTGCTGGACATCTCGGCCGTGCCCGTGATGAAGAGCCTCACCCACCTGCCGGTCGTGGTCGATCCCAGCCAGGGGACGGGCAAGTCGAAGTTCGTCGGCCCGATGGCCCTGGCCGGCGTGGCGGCGGGGGCGGACGGGCTCCTCGTTGAGGTGCACCCTGATCCGGCCAAGGCTCTGAGTGACGGACCCCAGCAGCTCACGCCCGACAGCTTCAGTGAGCTGATGGGGACGCTGGGCCCGCTCGCCGCGGCGCTGGGCCGGCGAGTGCAAACCTCGGCGGCGATACGGCAATGACGTTCATGGTTCATGGTTCGTCGTTCTTCGTTAGGGAAACATCCCCAAACCAAGAACGAAGAACGAAGAACGAAGAACGAGGGGGGCCGAGGGAGCCTCAGTGTTGCAGATTCGCACCGTAGGAATCGTGGGCGTCGGATTGATCGGCGCCTCCCTGGGGATGGCGCTGCGGGAGCGGCGTCTGGCCGAGCGGGTCATCGGCATCGACGTCGATCCGCAGGCGCTCGAGATTGCGCGGCAGCGCGGGGCGATCGATGGCACCGGAAACATCGAGCAATCCGACGAGATCGACCTGATGGTGATCGCCGTTCCTCCTGGCGCGGTCGTCGAGACGGCCGTGCGGGCGGCGGCAGGCATGCGGGCGGGCAGCCTGCTGACCGACGTCGCCAGTACGAAGGCCGCGATCGTGCACGAACTCGACGAACGGCTGCCGCCGGCAGTGCGCTATGTCGGCGGGCACCCGATGGCCGGCTCGGCGGGCCGCGGAGCCGCGGCGGCCGACGCGGGGCTGCTTACAGGTCATCCGTTCCTGCTGACGCCCACGGACCAAACGGATCCCACGGCGCTGCAGGGCATGCGCGAGCTCGCCGAGCGGTTGGGGATGCACCCGGTCCTGCTGACGCCCGAGGATCACGACGAGCTGGTCGCACAAGTAAGCCACGTGCCCTACCTCGTCGCCGTCGCCGCGGTGAATGCCGCGGCGGCGGACGCGCTGCCGCTGCACGGTCCGGCCTTCGCCGACGTCGCCCGCGTCGCGGGAAGCCCGGCGGAGCTGTGGGTCGAGATCTGCCGCGGGAACCGCGCGGCGATCACCCGGGCGCTGGCGGGTTTCCGCCGCGAGCTCGATCGTCTGGAACACGCGCTCACGGATGAGACGTCGCTGCGGGCCGCGCTGGAATCGTCGGGCCGCCGGGCTCGTGCCCTGTACCCGAACGAAGAGAGTGGTACAGGGCAGGGGATGAACTAGTGGCCTGGACTCTGGACATCGCACCGTCGAAGACCGAGTTTCTCAGCCGCACGCGATCGGGCAATCTGGTCCCGGTCTCCTCCGAGCTGCCCGCGGACCTGGAAACGCCGATCTCCGCCTTTCTCAAGCTGCGCGGCCAGGGCGATGCCTTCTTGCTGGAAAGCGTGGAAGGCGGAGAGCGCGTGGGACGCTACTCGTTCATCGGCGCCGGCCCGATGATGCGGATCGTGTCGCGGGGACCGGAGGTGGAGATTAGAGCGGACGGTCGGGTCGAACGGCATACCGGCGACGTCCTGGACGTGACGCGTACGGTTCTGCAGCGGCATCAAGTGGTACTGGATCCGACGCTGCCTCGATTCTCCGGCGGCGCCGTCGGGTACTTCGGCTACGATCTGGTACGGTCGTGGGAGCGCCTGCCGGGTCGACCGGCCGACGACCTGGGGTTGCCGACCTGCTACCTGGTCGTCGCGGACACGGTGGTCATCTTCGACCATCTGCGGCACACGATGAAGATCGTTGCCAACGCGCCGGTCGACGGTGACGGCGGAATCTCCTACCGTCAGGCGGTCGAGAAGGTCGAGCAGCTCTACGACCGGCTGCGGTCGCCGCTGCTCCCGCCCAATGGGGCGGGACGCGTGCAGCCCGTCGCGGATTCCGACATGCCGGTCGCCGACTTTCTCACCGCGGTGGACCGGGCGAAGGAGTATATCCGCGCCGGCGACGTCTTTCAGGTCGTGTTGTCGCGCCGGTTCTCGATGGGGCTCGACGGCGTCGATCCGCTGGACATTTACCGGGCCCTACGGACCGTGAACCCGTCGCCGTACATGTTCTTCCTGGACTTCGATGGGGTCAAGATCATTGGGTCGTCGCCGGAACTGCTGGTGCGGTTGGAAGGTGAGCTGGTGGAAACACGGCCGCTTGCCGGCACGCGGCCCCGCGGCGCCACGGACGCGGACGATAGGACGATGGAAGCGCAGCTGCTGGCGGACGAGAAGGAACGCGCCGAACACGTGATGCTGGTGGATCTGGGCCGCAATGACGTCGGCCGGGTGTGCGAGTACGGCACGGTGCGCGTGACCGAGCTGATGGGGATCGAGCGGTTCTCGCACGTCATGCACATCGTCTCCGACGTCCAGGGCCGGCTGCGGAAAGGGCTCGATGCGTTCGACGTGCTGCGCGCGTGCTTCCCCGCCGGTACGGTGACCGGCGCGCCGAAGGTGCGGGCGATGGAGATCATCGACGAGCTGGAGCCCCTCGCGCGGGGACCGTACGCCGGAGCGGTCGGCTACGTGGGATTCTCGGGCAACATGGACACGGCGATCACGATCCGAACCATCATCGTGGCCGGGGACCGGGCCTACGTGCAGGCCGGCGCCGGCATCGTCGCCGATTCGGTGCCGGAGCGGGAGTACGTCGAGACCGTGAACAAAGCGAAGGCCCTCGTCCGCGCCATCGAGCGCGTTGGGCGAAGCCGGGGGCCGGGGTCCGGGGTCCGGGGTCCGGCGGGTGCGCCCGGACAGGGTGTTGCGGACACCGGACACCGGACATCGGACACCGAGGTGTCATCTTGATCGTCGTCATCGACAATTACGATTCGTTCACCTACAACCTCGTCCAGTACCTGGGCGAGATGACCGGCGACGTGCGGGTGTTCCGCAACGACCAGGTCGGTGTCGGCGACGTGCTCACGCTCGGGCCGCAGGCGGTCGTGCTGTCCCCCGGGCCGTGCACTCCGGCGGAGGCCGGCATCTCCAATGAGTTAATCACGGCCCTGGCCGGGCGTGTGCCGGTGCTCGGTGTCTGCCTGGGCCACCAGTGCATCGGGGCTGCTTTCGGCGGCCGGGTGGTACGGGCCGGCGAACCGGTCCACGGCAAGACGTCCGAGGTGCGGCACGACGGGCGGACGATCTACGAGGGCATCCCCAGCCCGCTGGTCGGGACCCGCTACCATTCGTTGATCGTCGAGCGCGAGACCCTGCCCGACGGCCTGGAAGTCTCCGCCGAACTCGACGACGGCACCATCATGGGACTGCGCCACCGCGACGCCCTCGTCGAAGGCGTGCAGTTCCATCCGGAATCCGTGCTGACGGCGCCGGGGAAGCAGTTGCTGCGCAACTTCCTGCGCCTCGCCGGGGTACAGCATGTCGCTTAGGGACGCGCTGAGGAAGGTCGTTGGAAAAGAGAGCCTTACCGAGAGTGAGGCCTGGGCGGCGATGGGCGAGATCATGGACGGGGAGGCCACGCCCGCCCAGATCGCGGCGCTGATCACCGCGCTGCGGATGAAGGGCGAGACGGTCGCCGAGATCGCCGGGTTCGCGCGCGCGATGCGGGAGCGCGCGCAGCGCATCACGCCGTCCGCGGACGTGCTGATCGACGTCGTGGGGACGGGCGGGGACCGGTTGAGCACGTTCAACATCTCCACGACGACGTCATTCGTCGTCGCCGCCGCCGGCGGGTACGTCGCCAAGCACGGCAACCGCGCGGTGTCGCGCCAGTCCGGAGCGGCGGACGTCCTCGAAGCGTTGGGCGTCCAGATTCAAGTTTCCCCGGAGATCGTCCGGCGTTCGATCGAGGACATCGGGATCGGCTTCATGTTCGCCCCGATCTATCACGCGGCGATGAAGCACGCGGTGGGGCCGCGCAAGGAGATCGGCATCCGCACGGTGTTCAACATCCTTGGGCCGCTCACCAATCCCGCCAACGCGGGCTATCTCGTCGTGGGCGCCTACGATCCGGCGCTCACCGGGATCATGGCCGAGGTGCTGGGCGAGATGGGAGCCCGCCGCGCTTTCGTGGTGCACGGACTCGACGGACTGGACGAAGTCTCCACGGTGGGTCCGACGCAGATCTCCGAGCTCCACGGCGGCCAGGTGCGGACCTTCCTCATCACGCCGGCCGATCTCGGCCTGGAACGGTCTACCCCCGACGCCATTGCCGGCGGGACACCCGCCGACAATGCCGCCGTCACGACCTCCGTGCTGCGAGGCGAGGCGGGTCCCCGCCGGGACATCGTCCTGGCGAATGCCGCCGCGGCGCTGGTGGCCGCGGACATCGCCGAAGACTGGCGCGGCGGTGTCGAGTTAGCGAAGCGGGCGATCGATTCGGGAGCGGCGTACGAGAAGCTGGAGGCGCTGCGGACACACACAAAGGCGTCTACCCAGTCTGCCCCGTCTACCCAGTCCTCCCAGTCCTAGCAACTGGGTTTGGGTTAGACCGGGAAGACTGGGGGAGACCGGGAAGACTGGGAAGACAACGGTGATCCTGGACGAGATTGTCGCCCATAAGAAGGAAGAGGTCGCGGCACGGAAGGCCCGGCTGGGGCCGCGCGACGCGGCGTCGCGGGCGGTTGACGCCCCTCCGGCGCCTGATTTCGCGCGCGCACTTGAGGCCCCCGGGCTGTCCGTCATCGCGGAGATCAAGGGCGCCTCGCCGTCTGCCGGGACGATCCGCGACGGGTTCGATCCGGTCGTCGTGGCGCGCGCCTACGAAGCCGGCGGAGCGGCCGCACTGTCGGTATTGACCGATGCGAGGTATTTCGGCGGCTCGTGGGAGTCGCTGGGCCGGGTGTGCAGCGCCAGCGCGCTGCCGGTCCTGTGCAAGGAGTTTGTGGTCGACGCGTATCAGATCGACGAAGCCCGAAGCGCCGGCGCCGCGGCGGTGCTGCTCATC
The DNA here is from genome assembly GCA_036004445.1 of bacterium. Lineage (GTDB taxonomy): Bacteria > Sysuimicrobiota > Sysuimicrobiia > Sysuimicrobiales > Kaftiobacteriaceae > DASXUC01. The sequence continues at coordinate 26,617 of DASYRL010000135.1, read as the reverse complement.
GCCGCGCTCCTCGACGGAGCGCAGCTGCGTGACTTCCTCGGCCGCGCAGGCGACCGTGGGCTGGCCGCTGTGGTGGAAGTGCATACGCCCGACGAAGCGGCCGTCGCGGTCGATACCGGGGCCGGGATTGTGGGGATCAACAACCGGAATCTCACCACGCTGCAGGTGGATCTCGCCACGACGGCGCGGCTGCGGCCGATGATCCCGGCAGGGCGGTTGGTGGTCAGCGAGAGCGGGTTTTCTCGCCGGGAGCAGGTCCTGGAGCTCGAGCGGCTGGGTGTCGACGCCGTCCTGATCGGGACCGCGCTGATGGCGAGCGCCGATCCCGCCGCCACACTTCGCGCGTTGAGGGGAATCTGATGGAAAGAGTTCAGCCGCTGGCACAGCCGAAGAGCACAGCGTTGAGGCGCACCCGGGTGTTTTCCGGCATCCAGCCCACCGGGGTGATCCATCTCGGCAACTACGTGGGCGCCATCCGGCAGTGGGCCGAATTGCAGCGGGAGCATGAGTCGTACTTTTGCATCGTCGACCTGCACGCCATTACGACGCCCTATGATCCCAAAGACCTCCCGCTGCGGGTGCTGGATGCAGCCGCTGCCAACATCGCCGCCGGCATCGATCCGGCCCGCTCGGTGCTGTTTGTCCAGTCGCACGTGCCGGAGCACAGCGAGCTGGCGTGGCTGCTCAACGTCATCACGCCGGTCGGCCAGCTGGAGCGGATGACGCAGTACAAAGAGAAAGGCCGGCGCACCAGGGAAGGCGTGATGGCGGGCCTCCTCAACTATCCGGTGTTGATGGCGGCCGACGTGCTCCTGTACAAGGCATCGGTCGTCCCGGTCGGGGATGATCAGGTGCAGCACGTCGAGCTGATGCGGGACATCGCCGAGCGGTTCAACAAGCAGTTCGGCAATACGTTCCCCGTGCCCGACGTCCGGTTGACCAAAGGGGCGCGCATCATGGCCCTCAACGATCCCGGCAAGAAGATGAGCAAGAGCATCCCGGGAAGCTACATCGCGCTGGTCGAGCCGGAAGAGCAGATCCGCAAGAAGGTGAAGGCCGCTGTGACCGATCCCGGGCCGCCGACGCGCGGATCCAAGCTCGACGACGCGACAGGCGGCGTGGCGAACCTGTTCACGCTGCTGGACGTCCTGGCGCCGTCCCGGTACCCGGAATTCGTCGACGCGTACCAGAGCGGCACCATCCGGTACAGCGACATGAAGCAGGTCCTGGCCGACGCGATGGTGGCGCGATTTGCGCCGATCCGCGACCGCTACCAGGAGCTGATCGCGCGGCCCGAGGAGCTGCGCGCGACCCTCGCCGACGGCGCGGCTCGCGCGCGGCCGATCGCGCAGGAGACGCTGGCCGAGGTGCAGGGAAAGATGGGACTACGTTAATGACGGGAGTAGGGGATTACGGGAGTGAGGGATTAGGGAACTACTTACCGCGCGTAGTTGCTCCCCTAATCCCCTACTCCCCTAATCCCGTGTAGTTATGGTTCGAGTCAAAATCTGCGGGATTTCGGACGTCGAGAACGCGCTGGCGGCGGCGGCGGCCGGCGCCGATGCGATCGGCTTTGTATTCGCGCCGAGTCGGCGGCAAGTCAGTATCGAGCGGGCCCGCGAGATTGCGGACGAACTGCCGCCGTTCGTCACGAAGGTGGGGTTGTTCGTCGATGCCGGTGCGAATGTCATTCTGGGGCACGTCGAGACCGTCGGCCTCGATGTGGTGCAATTACACGGCAGCGAAACGCCAGAGTTCTGCGCGGCGCTCGGCCGGACGGTGGTCAAGGCGATTCGTGTCCGGGACGCGTCATCGCTGGCTTCGATGGACCGCTACCGCGTCTCCGCGTTCCTTCTGGACAGTTACGATCCCGAGGTTGCGGGGGGGACCGGCCGGGTCTTCGACTGGGACCTGGCCGCGCGGGTGAACGGCCGCCATCGGGTGATCCTGTCCGGCGGGCTCACGCCGGAGAACGTCGGGGAAGCCGTCGCCCGCGTTCGCCCCTTTGGCGTCGACGTCAGCAGCGGCGTGGAGACCGACGGGCGGAAGGACCCGGTGAAGATTAGGGAGTTCATAACGCGCGCAAGGAGTTCTTCGTAGTCATTGCGACCGCGAGGCCGTAAGGCCGTGGCGGGAAGCAATCTCGAGATTGCTTCGTCGCTGACGCTCCTCGCAATGACGGAAGACCTGACGACATGGTGAAGACAGTTCCAAAAGGTCGTTTTGGCAAGTACGGCGGCCGCTACGTGCCCGAAACCCTGATTCCCGCGCTGGACGAGTTGGAATCCGCCTACGCCGACGCCTCAAACGACCGCGCGTTTCAGCGCGAGCTCGAGTACCATCTCACGCAGTACTGCGGCAGACCCACCCCCCTGTATTTGGCCAGGCGGCTGAGCGAGGCGCTGGGAGGAGCGCAGATCTATCTGAAGCGAGAAGACCTCCTGCACACGGGTGCGCACAAGATCAACAACACGATCGGGCAAGTGCTGCTGGCCCGAGCGATGGGCAAACGCCGCGTCATTGCTGAAACCGGCGCCGGTCAGCACGGGGTGGCGACAGCCACAGCCGCGGCGCTGTTCGGCCTCGAGTGTGAAGTCTACATGGGCTCCGAAGACATGGTGCGCCAGGAGCTGAACGTCTTCCGGATGCGCCTGCTGGGCGCCCGGGTCATCGCCGTCGACAGCGGGAGCCGGACGTTGAAGGACGCGATCAACGAAGCCTTGCGCGACTGGGTGACCAACGTGCGGACGACGTTCTACGTGATCGGGTCGGTGGTCGGTCCGCATCCGTACCCAACGTTGGTCCGAGACTTCCAGTCCGTCATCGGCCGCGAGGCCCGGAGCCAGATACTCGACGCGACCGGCCGGCTTCCCGATTGTCTCGTCGCGTGCGTGGGCGGAGGCAGCAACGCGATGGGGTTGTTCCATCCGTTCAAAGACGACTCCGGCGTCCGCATGATCGGGGTCGAGGCCGGCGGGTTGGGACTGGCATCGGGACGCCACGCCGCCACGCTGGTGGGGGGGACGCCGGGGGTCTTGCACGGCGCGTTCTCGTATCTGCTGCAGGATGCGGCGGGCCAGGTCACCGAGACCCACTCGGTCTCCGCCGGGCTCGACTATCCCGGTGTCGGTCCCGAGCACAGCCTCTTCAAGGACAGCGGCCGGGCTGAGTATGTCGCCGTCGACGATGACGATGCGCTGGCGGGATTCAAACTGCTCGCGGAAACAGAAGGCATCATTCCGGCTCTGGAACCCGCTCACGCCGTGGCCTATCTGCGGACGCTGGCGCCCGCGCTGGGTGGCAACCGGTCGATCATCCTGGGACTGTCGGGGCGCGGCGATAAGGACGTCCAGCACGTGGCCCGGATCACCTCGAGCCCCTCACCCCCTCCCTCTCCCCAAAGGGGAGAGGGCCGTGGAGTTTGACTTAATGAGCCGGATCTCCGCAACGTTCGCGGAACTCCGCGCCGCGGGGCGACGAGCGTTCATTCCGTTCGTGGTGGCGGGAGATCCGGATCTCGCCGCGACGGAGCACGCCGCGCAGGCGCTGGTGCGGGCCGGGGCTGACCTGATCGAGTTCGGCGTGCCGTTCTCGGACCCGATCGCCGATGGCCCCGTCAACCAGCGGGCCGGGCACCGGGCGCTGCTGCGGGGCGTCACGCTCGCCGACGTATTGGACCTGACGCACCGCCTGCGGCCGAAGGTGGCCGTGCCGGTCGTATTGCTTTCCTATTTCAACCCGATCCTGCAGTATGGACTAAACCGGTTCTGCGCGGACGCGGCCTCCTCCGGCGTCGACGGCGTCGTGGTGCCGGACCTCCCTCCGGAGGAGGCGGACGGGATCATTGCGGCCGCGCGACCGGCGGGTGTGGACACGATTTTTCTGCTTGCTCCAACGAGCACCGATGAGCGCATCCGTCTGGTGGCGGAGCGATCCACCGGTTTCATCTACTGCGTGTCGCTGACCGGCGTCACCGGCGTCCGCGAGCGAGTGTCCGCAGACCTCGGCGGGCTCATCGCCCGGATCAAAGGGCTGACGAGCACGCCGGTCTGCGTCGGGTTCGGGGTTTCCACTCCTGACCAGGCCCGCGAGGTTGCGCGCGTGGCGGACGGTGTGATCGTCGGCAGCGCGCTGGTCGCCGTGCTCGAAGAGGACGGCGATCGAATCACCCGGCTGGAGCACCTGGCCGGCACACTCCGCAGGGGGATTGACGTATCCTGATCACGCTGCTCACCCTCTGCTTCATCCATGACGACAGCCGTGTGTTACTGATCCACCGGCGGCGGCAGCCCAATGCCGGCCGGTGGGACGGTGTCGGCGGCAAAGTGGAGGCCGGTGAAAACCCGTTCGCAGGGTGCATCCGCGAGGTGCGGGAGGAAACCGGGCTGGTTATCGGTTCCCCGGCGCTGCGGGCTCTCTGGGTCGTCACCGCGCGTGACACGGGGCAGATCTGGATCCTCTTCACGTTTACGGCGGCGGTTCCCGAGGGCGAGCTCGTCGCCTCAGACGAAGGCGATGTCGAGTGGGTAAGTCTCGACCGGCTGGACGAGCTGCCGGTCATGCCGGATACGCGGCTCGTCTTACCCCACGTGCTCGCGGCGTCCGGCGTGCTGACGATTCGGGAGGAACTTGAGACTGACGATATCGACTCGATGACGCGGCTCGAGATCCTCGCTCCCGCTTCACACGCGTCGGTCCTGTTTCCGGCGCCAGGCGCGTTTGCAGAAGTCTGATTCCCTGTTCCCTGCTCCCTGCTCCCTGTTCTCGGTATAATGTAGGCCGTCGTGGACTTTGCCATCATCGCCGACCTGCTCATCCTGCTCGCAGTCCTTCTCCTTCCGCTGATCTTCCACCGGGTGGAGCAGAACATCGAGGCCTTCCTGTTTGTCGTGGGCGTGCTGTCCGTTCTGGCCGCCGGGGCGTTTTCGAGCACGCTGGTCCGTGATGCCCTGACCCATCCCATTCCCATAACGATCGCCGTCTTCATCTCGGGTCTTCTGTTCAAGTGGGTACGCAAGTATGTCGGCGACGGGCTGGTGCGCTTGAGGCTCGTGCTGCCCATGCAGGTCATCGTCGTGGCGGTGGTCATCGTCCTCGCACTGCTGAGCAGCGTGATCACGGTGATCATCGCCTCGCTCGTGCTGGTGGAGCTGATCAGTACGATGCGGTTCCGGCAGGAAGATGAGTCGCGCCTTGTCGTGATCGCCTGCATGGCCCTCGGTTTGGGTGCGGCACTAACGCCGATCGGAGAGCCGCTGTCGACGATCGCGACGGCCAAGCTGGGCGAGGACTTCTGGTTCCTGATGCGCCTGCTGGGGCCGATGGTGATCCCGGGCATCGTGGTCATCGGCGTCTATGCCGGGTTCCAGCCGCTGCGGTACCACGGCGAAACGCTGGCGGAGCAGGAGTACGATGAAACCTACCGGGACGTGGTTGTGCGCGCGCTGAAGGTCTTTGTCTTCATCATGGCGCTCACGCTGCTGGGCGAGGGGTTCAAGCCGGTCATCGACCGGTTCATCATCGCCCTCGACGCCCGGATCCTGTATTGGATCAACATGGTGTCGGCCATCCTCGACAATGCCACCCTGACGGCCGCGGAGATCAGCCCGCAGATGGCGACGCAGCAGGTCCGCGCCGTGCTGATGGGATTGCTGATCAGCGGGGGGATGCTGATCCCCGGGAACATCCCCAACATCATCGCCGCCGGGAAGCTGGGCATCCGCAGCCGCAGCTGGGCACGGGTGGGCGTACCTCTGGGATTGATCCTGATGGTGCTCTACTTCGTGGTGCTGTTCGTCCGATAGAATAGCGCTAGTGCACATCGATCACGCCCAACTGCTGAAGTTCCTGCTGCTACTGTCGCTCATCATCGTCGCGGCGAAGGCGGCGGGCTGGCTCTCGCTGCGCGCGGGCCAGCCGGCGGTGCTCGGAGAGATCCTTGCCGGCGTCATCCTGGGTCCATCCCTGCTCGACGTCTTGCAGTGGCCGGCCTTCCGCGGCGCGGGGCTCGACGCCGTCGTCGCCCAGCTGGCCAACGTCGGGGTGATCTTCCTGATGTTCATCGCCGGGCTGGAGACGGATCTCGCCCAGATGCGCCGCGTCGGGAAGGTGGCGGCGGTGGCGGGGACCGCGGGCGTGGTGGTCCCTCTGGTGCTGGGCGCGTTGGTGGCGCTGCCATTCGGATTCCCCGCCGAGCGGGCGATCTTCATCGGCATCGTCCTGGCCGCGACCAGCGTCAGCATTACGGTGCAGACCCTCATCGAGCTCGGCCAGCTGGAATCGCGCGAAGGCACCACGCTGCTGGCAGCCGCGGTGATCGACGACGTGATCGCGATCATCGTGCTGTCGGTCTTCGTGGCTCTCACCGGCGCTGAGGCCGGGGGCGCCGGGGCCATCGCCGGCGTGCTGCTGCGGATGGTCGCGTTCTTTGCCGCCGCCATCCTCGGCGGGCGCTGGCTGATCACGTGGGGGCTGCGGCGGTTCCGCCGCGTCCCGGTCAGCGAGGGGGTGCTCGCCTTCACCGTCGTCGCCATGCTGATGCTGGCCTGGGGCGCGGAGGTGATCGGGCGCGTCGCGTCGATCACCGGCGCTTACATCGCCGGCGTGCTGGTGACCCAGGCAGGATTCCGGGAGGACATCGAGCACCGCATCCGCGGGTTCACGTACGCGATCCTGGTGCCGGTATTCTTCATCAGCATCGGGCTGCAGACCAATGCCCGGTTGCTCGACGCCGCGGACGTGCCCTTCGCGCTGCTCATCATCGCCGCAGCGGTCGTCGGCAAAGTCCTCGGCTGCGGCGGCGGCGCGCTGGCCGCGGGGTTTCCCCGGCGGAGCGCGCTGCGCGTCGGCATTGGGATGATCAGCCGCGGGGAGGTCGGTCTCATTGTGGCGGCCATCGGGGTCCAGACGGGCCTGCTGGCCGAACGGGGATTCGCCGTCATGGTGATCATGGTGCTCGCGACCACGGTCATCACTCCAGTGCTGCTGCGGATGGTCTTCCCGCGGGAACGGCCCGAACTCACGGAAGCTGAAGCCCTTGCGAAGATCATGGGCCGGGATGAGTGAACACGACCCACGGGTTGCCAAGGACCTGATTGCCGGGGTCTTCAGCCGTGCTGCCCCCATGTATGATCAACGCGGCCCCCAATACTGCGCGCACTTCGGTCGCCGCCTGGTCGAACTTGCCGGGGTAGGATCGGGGTCGACGGTGCTCGACATTGCGACCGGCAGAGGGGCCGTGTTGTTTCCGGCGGCGGAGCGGGCCGGCGCGGCGGGCCGGGTCGAGGGGATCGACCTAGCGGATGAGATGGTCCGAGAAACGGCGGCGGAGATCGCCGCGCGCCGGATCGACAACGCCCTCGTCCGGGTGATGGATGCGGAACGCCTCGTCCATGACGACGGATCGTTCGATCACGTGCTGTGCGGATTCGGTCTCTTCTACTTCCCGCACCTCGACCACGCTCTCGTGGAGTTTCACCGGGTGCTGAAGACCGGGGGAACGATCGCGGCCAGCACGTGGCGCGGCGACTCCGGATGGGGATCCTGGTATGACGAACTGTTGGCGCAATACGTGGAGCCGGTGCGTTTAGGCTCGCACGATCTCAGCACCCCCGAAAGGCTGGAGCAGGCGCTGCGCAGCGCCGGATTCACCGCTGTGCGGGTTGTTGCCGACGAGGCCGAATTCATCTATACCACCGAGCAGGAGTGGTGGGACACGCTCTGGGGCCACGGCACCAGGGCATCGCTCGAACGGATGGCGCCGGCAGAGTTGCCGCGCTTTCAGCGGCAGGCCTTCGACCGCATCCGGGCCGAGCGGGAAGCCGACGGGTTTCACGTAACCTTCCGCGTGCTCTACGGGCTCGGTGTGAAACGCGCATGATTGAAAATCCCTTCTTTCGTGATCTGGCAATGGTCGTGGTGGCCGCCCTGGCCGGCGGCGTGCTCGCCCGGCTCCTCCGCCAGCCCCTGTTCATTGGCTACGTCATCGGCGGGCTGCTGATCAGCCCGTTCACACCGGGCCCCGCGATCCAGGACGTCCGCACCTTCGAGGTGATGGCCCAGATCGGCGTCGTGCTGCTGATGTTCTCCATCGGCATCGAGTTCTCGCTGCACGAGATGATCCGTCTCGGCGCGCCGGCGACGGTGGGGGCGCCGCTGACCATGCTGCTGGTCGTCGCGCTGGCGACCGCCGCCGGTGTGGTGGCGGGCCTCCCGGCGTCAGAAGCCGCCGCGGCGGGGATCGCCGTGTCCGTCGCCAGCACCATGGTCGTCGTCAAGCTGTTCCTCGAACGCGGCGAGCTGCACACACCGCACGCGCGGCTGTCGGTCGCGACGCTGCTGTCCGAAGACCTGCTCGTCGTCGTCCTGATCATCGTTCTCCCGCTGCTCGCGGGCGGGGGGCCGGAGCGTCTCGGTGCGCTGTCCGGCGCGCTCACCCGTGCACTGGTGGTCCTCGTTCCGTTCTTCTATCTGGCGAACCGGATCGTACCAACGGTCCTAGCCCGGGTTGCGCGGAGCGGCAACGCGGAGCTGTTCATCCTGGTCGCGATGGCGATCGGGATCGGCACGGCGGCGCTGTCCAGTGGGCTGGGACTTTCGCTGGCCCTCGGCGCGTTCTTGGGCGGGTTGATCATCAGCGAATCCGAGTTCACCCACGAGATTCTGTCGCGGGTGCTGCCGATGCGCGACCTGTTCGGTGCACTCTTCTTCGTGTCGATGGGGACGCTCATCCGCCCGCAGGAGCTCGGGGCCGACCTCCCGCTGGCCGCGCTGATGCTGGGCGTGATCGTGGTCGGGAAGTTCGCGCTGCGTGCGCCGGTGCTCAGATTGTTCCGCTATCCCTGGCCGACTGCCGTGCTGGTCAGTATTCACCTGGCGCAGAGCGGAGAATTCTCATTCGTGCTGGCGCAGGTGGCGCGCGGTGCCGGCGTGATCGGTCCCGGCCTGTATCATGCGATCCTGACTGCCGCGCTGCTGTCCATACTGGTCAGCGCCGTGCTGTCGGCCCTGGCTCACCGGTTGATCGACCAGCCGCACGGGCCACTCCCACGCCCTGCCGGTGGCGGAGACCTCCCCGCAGGACACGTTGTGTTGTGTGGATTCGGCCGCGTGGGCAGCGTGATGGGTGAAGCGCTCGAGGCGTTTGGCGTCCCGTACACGGTGATCGATCTTGACTTCTCGATCATCGAGGCGGTTCGAGCGCGCGGCCTCCCGTGCGTGTACGGCGACGCGGCCAGCGAGCCGGTGCTGCGGCAGGCCGGCGCGGCCGGAGCGCGTCTGGCAGTCGTGGTCATTCCCGACTTCGAACGCACGCGGCTCGCCGTGCGCCGGCTGCGGGACGTGAACCCGGCGTTGCCGATCCTGGCGCGTTCGGAGCAGTTGAGCCAGCGCGACGCGTTGATCGAGGCGGGAGCCTCGGAAGTGATCCAGCCCGAATTCGAGGCGGCGCAGACGCTTCTGCGCCACGGCCTCGAGCGGCTGGGAGTTCCGCACGGCGACGTCAAGGCCTACATGGAACAGCAGCGCGGGGTGGTCGGTGTCGCCCCATTCGGCGACCTGCCGGCCGCGGGGCTGGAGCATCTGCTGAGGACGAAAACCGTGACCATCGCCGAGGGCGCGCTTGCCGATACCTCGTTGGGCCGGGCCCGGCTCCGGGATCGGACCGGCGTCTGGGTCGTCGCCGTGCGACGGGTGGATGGAACCGAGGTGCGCACGCCAGGTGCGGAAACCGTCCTGCGCGCCGGCGATGAGGTCACCGTCCTGGGGCTGAGCGAGCAGATCGCCCGATTCGAGGCTCTCACCGGCCGTACTTCCCAAGGGGATCGACCGTATGCTCCGGAATAGCGCCACGATGGGGTCCGACGAAGAAATCCTGGTGGTGCCGCGCGCGCTGCTCCTGCCAGAGCCGGTGCAGGGCTTCACCACTGAAGAGGCTGGTCAATTCCTCGCTCGAGTCCGCGCCCATGCTGTGTTCCGGCGCCGGGGGGACATCGAGGACGATCCGAGCCACAAGCAGATCATTCCGTACATGATCGTCCGCCACGGGCCCCGGCTGTTTCTGTTTCAGCGATCGTCCTCCGGCGGCGAGGCGCGCCTGCACGGCAAGTACAGCATCGGCGTGGGCGGCCACATCAACAAGTCCGACGTCGAGGGGGCGGCCGATGTGGTCGGTGCCGGCCTGAGGCGGGAGTTCGAAGAGGAATTGACTGTCTCGAGAGGCTGGCAGGCACGGCTGGTGGGAGTGCTGAACGACGAGACCAATTCCGTGGGCCAGGTTCACTTCGGTCTGGTCCACGTTGTTGACGTCGAGACGCCAGACATCGCGGTGAGGGAGTCCGACGTGCTGTCGGGACGGCTGGCGGATTACTCGGAAGTCCTGTTGCTTCGCGACCGCATGGAGACGTGGTCGCAGTTGATTCTCGATGCCGCCGATCCGATGACCCTGTGACTGCGGGAACAGGGAACAGGGAACGAGGAACGCCGGCGGAGAGCCTGGTACTCGACGCCACGCCTCCATTTGATTTGGCCCGCACCCTGTCGTGCGGGCAGGTCTTCCGATGGACGGTGCGGGACCACGGTGCGCGAGGAGTCTTTGAGGGGAAACCGGTCGAGCTGCGCCAGCACGGCGGCAGGATCGAGGTGGTCGGCCTCGCTGTCCCTGATGACCTGGCCCGGTTCACGAAGTATCTCGGTCTCGACCAACCCCTCAGCCGGGTCGAGCGACAGTTGAGGGCCGACCGAGTCCTCGGCCGCCTCCTGCCCTCGACCACCGGGATTGCTCTAATCCGGCAGGAGCCGTGGGAGTGTCTGGTCAGTTTCGTCGTGTCGGCGTTCAACAACATTCCGAAGATTGAGATGACCCTCGATCGGCTCTGCCGCAGATACGGGGAGCCGCTTGGTGACGGCGCCTGGAGTTTCCCGACACCGACCCGTCTCGCCGGGGCGCCGCTGCATGGTCTCAGAGAATGCCTGCTGGGGTATCGCGCCCCGTACGTGCGCGACATCGCCCGGCGTGTTGACTCCGGGAAGGTGGACCTGAGGATACCCTCCACGCTGCTGTACGATGAGGCGCGGAGGCTGCTGCTGGATCTTCCCGGCGTGGGTGAGAAGGTGGCCGACTGTGTGTTGCTCTTCGCCTACGGCAAGGGAGAAGCGTTCCCGGTCGACGTCTGGGTAAGACGCGCGGTCGAGCGCTGGTATTTCAGGGGAAAGCCCAAGTCGGTGCGCGACATCCGGGCGTTCGCCCGTGAGCGGTTTGGCGGGCTCGCAGGACACGCCCAGCAGCACCTGTTTTACTATGCCCGGCAGCGGAGGATATGATGATCAACGGGTATGACGTTGCGAAGCTCGCCGCGCACCTCGAGCGCGCCAGGCGCAATCCTGAGGAAACCGAGCGCACCCCGGTCGCCACGGCCCACTGGGTCGGTCAGAGTGAGGCGCGGGTCGAGGGCCAGGGGTTCACGATGCATACCGGCGGCGACGGGCAGCCCAGCGCCATGAAGGCCCTGCTGGGCACACTCGCGGCGTGTGACGTCGAGGTGATCGCGATGCACGCCGCACTGATGGGGCTGCAGATTGAACGGCTCACGATCGAGGCCCGCGGGCACTTCACCGTTCAAAGGCTCTACGGAATGGAGGATGCGCCCCCCTCCGGGTACGATCGAATTTCCTACACGGTCAAACTCCGCGTTCCCGGGGCGACGCCCGAGCAACTAGCCTATCTGCGGAGGATGGTGGAGCGGGCATCGCCGGTCGGGGCTTCCCTCAGCCGGGCCGTTCCGCTCGAACTGGAGTTCGTCGCCGAGTAGCTTGGTTAAGACAGGGCGATGGGTCAAGTCTTCACTTGAGCCGAAACCCGGCGAAAACTGCCAAGTGAAGACTTGACCCCTGGGCGCGACCCCTAGACGGTAACCTCGATGTGGCCGTCCCCCACGTCGGTGATCTCACCGACGTGGGCAACGGGATCCACGTTCCGGCGGCGGAGGGCTTTGACCAGCGCGTCAAGCTTCTCGGGGGCCGCAGCCATCAACAATCCACCCGAGGTCTGTGCGTCGCACAGGATCAACTGGTCTGACCCGTCGAGCCCATCGAAGTCCACGTGGGGCAGCAGGTAGGTTAAATTGCGAGCGGTCCCAGCGGCGACGGCTCCCTGCCGGACCAACGTCCGTGCTTCCTCGAGCACGGGTACGCGCGAATACCAGATCCGAGCGGTCACATGGCTGCCGGCGGTCATTTCGTAAAGATGGCCGAGCAGCCCGTAACCGGTGACGTCGGTCGCGGCGTGGACGCCGACTTCGATCATCGCTTCGGAGGCCTCGCGGTTGAGCCGCTCCATCACCGCGATGACTTCCTCCACGGCTCCGGGAGAGGTCTTTTCCTGCTTGATGCCGGTCGTGATGATGCCGATGCCCAGGGGTTTGGTCAGGATGAGCTGATCTCCGGGCCGGGCTCCGACGTTCCGGATGATCGCGTCCGGGCGGACGACCCCAGTGACTGAGAGGCCGTACTTCGGCTCGGGATCGTCGATGCTGTGCCCGCCGGCGACGACCACGCCGGCTTCCGCCGCTTTGTCCGCTCCCCCGCGGAGGATGTCGGCCAGCACCGAGAGCGGGAGCTTCCCGCGGGGGAAGCCGACGACGGCCAGCGCCAGCACCGGCCGCGCGCCCATCGCGTAGACGTCCGACAGTGAGTTGGCCGCGGACACGGCGCCGTAGTGGTACGGATCGTCGACGACCGGCGTGAACACGTCCACCGTCTGCACCAGGGCGAGGTCGTCGTTGAGCCGGTAGACAGCGGCGTCATCGAACGTGGCGGCGCTGACCAGCAGGTCTGGATCCGTGGGCACCGGGAGGTGGCGCAGCACCTGCGCCAGGTCCTCAGGACTCAGCTTGGAGGCTCACCCGGCGCAGGCCACCATGCTGGTGAGGCGGACGCGATCGCGGCCGTTCATGCGCGCGTACCTCCTTTCTGGCGTGATCTTCCGGTTCATTGTAGCATTGGGACGGGACGTGACTCGTGACTCGTGACTCGTGACTCGGACGAGCGGATCGGGCGCCTGACGTGAACCTACACCAACTCCGGATCTTCCATACGGTGGCCCGGTTGGGCAGCTACTCGCGCGCGGCGGAGGAGCTGAAGATCAGCCAGCCGTCGGTGAGCATCCAGGTCGGCGACCTGGAGCGGTCGCTGGGCGTCGACCTCTTCGAGCAGCTCGGCAAACGCATCTACCTCACGGAGGCCGGTCGCGTGCTCGAGGAGTACGCGCAGCGGATCCTCGGCTTATTCGATGAAGCGTCGGCGGCCGTGGCGGAAGTGCGGGGCGTGCACCGCGGCCGGCTGGCGATCGGCGCCACGAATATTCCCGGTACCTACCTCCTGCCGCGGGCGTTGTTTTCCTTCCAGGAACGGTTCCCGCAGATCACGGTGTCGCTGGAGATCGGCACCGCCAGGAGGATCCAGGAACGGGTCTTGCGGAACGAGGTCGAGCTGGGGGTTGTCGGCTGGGAAATCTCCGCGCAGAATCTAGTCTCCCGCCGGTTCTACGAAGACGAGATCGTGTTGGTGGTCCCTCCCGGCCACCGGCTGGCGGCGGGCGGGCCCGTGCCGCTGGGCACGCTGCGGGACGAACGCGTAATCATGCGCGAGCGCGGTTCGGGCACCCGGGAGGCCGTGGAAGCCGCGCTGCGCGAGGCGAATCTAGCGTTGCCCGCGGCGATGGAACTGGGCAGCGGGGAGGCGATCAAGGAAGCCGTCGCGGCCGGGCTGGGCGTGTCGTTCTTGTCGTCGCTGGCCGTGGCGGCCGACACCGCCGCAGGGCGCCTCGTGAGGGTTCCGCTCGAGGGCATCACCATCACCCAGCCGTTCGTGCTGATCCAGCATCGAGACAAACGCCCGAGCCAGGCGATGACGGCGCTCATCGAACTGCTGGGCACGGCCACGAACACAGTCGGCAGTAAGCAGTAGGCAGGCGGCAGCAGGCGGCGGGCGACGTGCCCTACGAGACTTTCGAACATACCGCCGACGTCGGCATCGAGGCGCGTGGGACGTCCCTGCGCGAGCTGTTTGCCAGCGCCGCGGAGGGGATGATGTCGCTCCTCATCGATCCGGCGGCCGTCCGCGCCGCCGAGCACCGGGAAATCCGTGTGGGGTCCGACGACCTCGAGGGGCTGCTGGTGGACTGGTTGAATGAACTGCTCGTGCTGCTCAATGCCGACGGCTTCGTCCCGGCCGCGTTCAACGTCACGGAAGTGTCCGAATCCCCGAACCATTCACTGCGTTCAGGTTCAGGGCAGGCGTCCGCGTTGGTCGCTGACGTCAGCGGCGAGCCGGTGGATCCCGTCCGCCACCGCTTCCGCTTGGACGTCAAGGCGGCGACGTATCATCAGGTGCACGTCGGCAAGAACGACGAATGGCGGGCCCGCGTGATTCTCGATGTCTAGTCCTGCGAGTCACGAGTCACGAGTCACGAGTCACGAATGTTAGATCTCAAGTTGATCCGCGACAATCCAGATTCTGTACGGGCCGGGCTGCGCAAGAAGGGACGCGATCCGGGTCTGGTCGATGCGGTGCTGGAGATCGACCGCCGGCGCCGAGAGCTGCTCCAGGACGTCGAGCATCTCCGGGCCGAGCAGAACCGGGCGTCCGGGGAGATTGCAAAACTCCGGGGAGCGGACAAAAACGCGCGCATCACCCAGATGCGTGAGGTGTCTGCGCGCCTGAAGACCCTGGAACCGGTCCTCAAAGAAGTGGAAGAAGAACTGACCCGTGCACTCCTCGACCTCCCGAACCTTCCGCACGAGAGCGTGCCGCCGGGCAGCGACGAGCGCGAGAACGTGCCGCTCCGCTATTGGGGTGCCCCCCCGCAGTTCGATTTTCCGGTGCTGGATCACCTCGAGTTGGGAACGCGCCTGGGGATCATTGACATGGAGCGCGCCGCCAAGGTGTCGGGGGCGCGGTTCTACTATCTGCGCGGCGCAGGCGTGCTGCTGGAGCAGGCGCTGCTGCGCTTTGGGCTGGACCTCCTGGTCGGTGAAGGGTTCACCCCGGTCATCACCCCGTTCGCGGTCCGTCCGGAGATCATCACCGGCGCGTGGGGCGGCGCGGACCTCGACGTGCAGCAGGTGTACCGGTTGGAAGGCGAGCAGCTGGCCCTCATCGGGACATCAGAGCAGCCGCTGGCCGGCATGTACAGCGAGGAAACGTTCGAGGAAGGGCAGCTTCCGATGCGCCTGGCCGGGATCTCATGGAATTTCCGCCGGGAAGCGGGCAGCTACGGGCGTGACGTACGGGGACTGTACCGGGTGCACCAGTTTGACAAGCTCGAGATGTTTTCGTTCACGCTGCCGGAGGCCTCGTGGGACGAGCACGAGTATCTGCTGTCGCTCGAAGAGCGCATCCTCCAGCGCCTGGGTCTGGCGCACCGGGTCGTGGCGATCTGTGGCGGGGATACCAGTACGCCGTCCGCGAAGACGTATGATCTCGAGACGTGGATGCCCGGCCGGAACGCCTACGGTGAGACGCAGTCGTGCAGTAACTGCACGGACTTTCAGGCCCGGCGGCTCGGCATTCGTGTCCGCCGGAGCAAGGGCAGCGAGTACGTCCACACGCTGAATGGCACCGCGATCGCCACGAGCCGCGGGCTGATTGCCGTCGTCGAGAACTACCAGCAGGCCGATGGAAGCGTGCGCGTGCCCGACGTGCTGGTGCCCTATATGAACGGAATGACGGCAATCACGGGAACGCGGGAACGCGGAAACGCGGAAACGCGCTAGCTTCCCCGATTGGGAGGTGTCGGTTGGTCCTACGGATCGTCGTGTTCGGAGCGGGCGCCGTACTGATGGGGCTGGAGATCGTCGGCAGCCGGGTGCTCGCGCCGTACTTCGGCAGCTCAGTCTACGTCTGGGGAAGCCTGATCAGCATCTTCCTGGCCGCGCTGAGTCTTGGGTACTATCTGGGCGGGCAGGCGGCAGACCGCTGGCCCCGGGCGGGCGTGCTGGCGGGCGCGATCAGCCTGGCCGGACTGCTGGTGCTGCTTTTGCCGATGGTTTCGCAGCCCGTGCTGGTGGCATTTTCGGCGTGGGACCTGGGCCCACGACTCAGCCCGCTGCTCGCGTCCATCGTGCTGTTCGTGCTTCCGAGCCTGCTGATGGGCGCGACCTCGCCGTTTGCGATCAAGCTCGCCGCCACCGATCTCGCAACCGTCGGCAACACGGCCGGACTCCTCTACGCAATCTCGACCGCCGGCAGCATCGCCGGAACGCTGCTGACGGCGTTCGTGCTCATTCCGGCGATGGGAGTCCGGGCGATCCTCTACACCCTTGGATTCTCGCTGCTGGTCTTTGCCGGGATGCTTGCGCTAAAGGCGGTCTACGGCCGCCGCCTGCTGCGGCAGGTTGCCACCGCCTCACTGATCCTTGCTGTTCTGTCGGTTCCCGCCGTGGCCCAGGTCGACACCCAGCGGATCATATTCGAAAAGGACACCGTCTATCATCACATCCGGGTGTACGAGGACAACATCTGGCGGCTGCTGCGTTTCGACCGGTCGCTGCAGGGCGGCATGCTGCTCAAGAACGCGCTGGAGAGCCCGCACCGCTACCCCGACTACGTCCAGGTGGCGTGGCTGTTTGGGGCGGACATCAAGCGGGTGATGGTGGTCGGGCTGGGCGCCGGTTCCATCTCCAAGCGCATCCTCAACGACTACCCGCAGGTGTCCGTGGACTCGGTGGAGATCGACCCGGTCGTGGTCGACGTGGCCAAGCGGTTCTTCCAGGT
This sequence comes from bacterium, assembly GCA_036004445.1. Lineage (GTDB taxonomy): Bacteria > Sysuimicrobiota > Sysuimicrobiia > Sysuimicrobiales > Kaftiobacteriaceae > DASXUC01. Next base: position 9,847 of record DASYRL010000135.1, on the reverse strand, counting down.
CACCGAAGACCGCCGGCACGTGATTATCACCCAGGATGGGCGTCAGTTCATTCGGCGCGCCGATGCCAAGTACGACCTGATCGTGATGGACGCTTACAACGCCGAAGGCATCCCGTTCCACCTCGCGACGCGGGAGTTCTTGCAGCTGGCGAAGAGCAAGCTCGCGCCGGGCGGGATCATCGCCGCCCACATCGTTGGTTTTCTCGAGGGAACCGAGAGCAAATTGTTCCGCGCCCTGTACAAGACGTATGCCGCCGAGTTCTCGGCGCTGTACCCCTTCGGAGTGAGCGTGGCCCTGCGGCGGGACGAGCACGAGGTCCGCAGCATCATTTTGATCGCGGCCAACAAGCCGAAGATCACGAAGAAAGACATGATCGGGACGCTCGGGCTGCTGCGGCGATCGAAGAAGGTGTCGCCGGTCCTGCAGGCCGGATTCCTCGACGACTACTACGAGAAAGCCGTGCCGACGACAGACGTCCCGCTACTGACCGATGACTACGCGCCGATCGACACACTGCCGGTATGGGGATGGGAGCCCGAAAGACGCTAACTACGGGAACAGGGAACAGGGAACTGGGAACAGAGACCAGAATCGAGGTTCGCCGAGACACGAAAAGGCCGAGGCTTGCAGAGCCCCGGCCTTTGCCGTTACTGTTCCCCTGTTCGCGGTTCCCTGTTCCCGGTCTACTTCGAGTGTTTGTCCGCCACCTTGGACGCCCCGTACGCGTCGGGTTTCGTAACGGCCGTATAGCCTGACCCGTTCACCATCCCGATAACTTCGCGCACGATGCGCTTCGTGTCGCCGTTGGGGCCGACGTCGAGGTGAATCTCCACCGGCAGCTCCGAGTGCCCGTTGCGCGCCAGTTCCGCGCTTAGCAACCCGGCCGTTTCCAGGCTCAGCGAGGTCTCGTAGAGGATGCGCTGGCGCAGGCTGTCCATTTTCCGGTTGAACATCTTCCGGTAGAAGTAGCGCCCGCCGTGCCCGACGCGGTGGACGATGATCGCCGTGACGAAGCACGTCTGATCGCTGAGCAGCGAGTCGGTGCCGATGATGAGGTGGTAGTGTTGGTCGGGCTGCTCGCCCATGTACCCGACCAGGGCCTCAAACATCCCATCGAACGATAGTTTTCCGACTGTCGGACTCACGAATTCCATTGCGCTGCCACCGTATGCAAGTATACGTGAGTGAATTGTTTGCAGCAAGGAGCGAGCATCTCCGCGGCTAGGCTCGGGGGCGGCCACCGCCATCACCTCTGGACCACGAAGAAACTACATCTCGCGCCGACCCTCCAGCGCCTTCGCGAGCGTAACTTCGTCGGCGTATTCGAGGTCGCCGCCGACCGGCAGTCCGTGGGCGATACGCGTTACCTTGATGCCCAGCGGTTTGAGGATCCTGGCCAGGTAGAGCGCCGTCGCTTCTCCTTCGACCCGCGGATTCGTGGCGACGATGACTTCAGTGACTTCCCCCGACTGCACGCGGGCGAGCAGCTCCGTGATCTTCAAGTCGTCCGGGCCCACGCCGTCCAGCGGTGAGATCGCGCCGTGGAGGACGTGGTACAGTCCCCGGTACTCGCGGGTCCGTTCCATCGCCAGCACGTCCCGGGGATCTTCCACCACGCAGATCATGCTGCGGTTGCGCGTTGGGCTGGAACAGATCGAGCACGGATCGACGTCGGTGATGTGGAAGCAGATGCTGCAGTAGCGGATCCGGGCCTTGGCGTCGAGGATTGCCTGACTGAGCCGGCTGGCATCTTCGGGGGCCATCCGGAGGATATAGAATGCCAGCCGCTGCGCCGTCTTCGGCCCGACGGTCGGCATCTTGGACAACTCTTCGATCAGACGAGCGAGAGGCTCTGCGTACATACAACTACGGGATCAGAGCGATCAGAGGGATCACAGGGATCAAGGCAGGATGCTTGCCGAAGCTAGGATTGCCGATCCCATTGATCCTCTTGATCCCTGTGATCCCGCTCTTCAGACAAGGCCAGGGGGCAGGCCCAATCCGCCGGCGAGACTCTTCATCCGCTGTTCGTAGAGTTCTTTGGCGGACCGCTGCGCCTCAGAGACGGCGGCGACGACCAAGTCTTGCAGCATGCCCACGTCGGCGGGATCGACCACGCTCGGTTCGATGGTGACCTCGAGCAGTTCTCCGTGGCCGTTGGTCACCGCTCTGACGACACCCCCGCCGGACGTAGCGGTGAGGCGCTCGGCACGCAGCTCCTCCTGCAGTCTCGCCGCGTCCTGCTGGATCTTCTGAACCTGCTTCATCATCTTGCCGAGGTCACGCATCGCTAACCCGAACCCACGTTCTTGGTTCATCGTTCATGGTTCTTGGAAATTCACCAAACAACAACGAACGATGAACGAAGAACCGTGAACGTGTCTCAGTCTGCATTCCGGATGTCCACCACCTGCCCGCCGAAGAGCTCCAGGGCCTTGGCGACAAGGGGATCGGCGTCGGCCGCCGGCTCCGGGGCCGCGTCGTGGATCGTGCACTGCAGGCGCAGACGCGTCAGCAGAACCTGTTCCAGGGCCGCCTCGACCACGCTGCGGTTCTCGGGTTTGTGCAGGTTCTCGATGTGGAAGTTGTAGCCCGTGCGCAGGCCGACGATCAGCGTGGAGCCCTCGACCCGCAGCGGGATGCCCTCGATGAGCAGGGCGTGGCAGAACATCTTCGTGCGCTTCAGCTGCTCGAGGATCCGGGCCCACTGATTGCGCACATCGTCAATCGAGACGGCAGCTTTGACCTCCCCGTTCGTCGGCGGCGCGGGTTGAGCTGACTGGCCGGCGGGTTCCACGGGCGCGGGCGCTGTCCGCCGTGTGGAGGAAGCGGCGCCGTGCGGTCTGTCGGCGGGTGCCGGCGCCTCCGCTGGGGGAGCCGGCGCGCCGGACGGTGGGGATGCGGCCGCCATCCCCATCCGCTGCTCGAGAGCCTGCAGGCGGGCGCTGAGCCCGGCCAGGGAGGGATCCATCTCCGGCCGGCACAACCGGACGAACGCGATCTCCAGAAGGAAGCGGACGGGGACGCTCAATCGGGCCTCACGGGCTTCGACGTCGGACTCCGAGAGCACCTGGAGTGCGCGGAGAATGTCCGACAGCGGCACCGGTTCAGCCTGGGCCCGAAGGGCCTCGCCGCGCCGCTCCGGGATGTCGAGGATCTCCGCGGGACTGCCCGTCGTTTTTGCGACCAGGAGGTTGCGGAAATGATCGATCATTGCGCGGAGCACTTGCCGCATGTCCTTGCCTTCGGCGACGAACTGGTTGATCAAGGATAGTCCGGCCGCCACGTCGCGGGAGATGACGGCGTCGGCGAACCGGATCGCGGCTTCCTCCTCGATGGTCCCCAACACGGCCAGCACGTCGTCTCTGGTAATCGGCCCTTCCGCAAACGATGCTAGCTGATCGAGCACCGACTCCGCGTCCCGCACCGAACCATCGGCGCTCATCGCGATCAGTTCCAGGGCGTCACGGTCGATCACGAACCCTTCGCCGCCGGCGATCCGCTGGAGACGATCCATGATCTCTCCGAGGGAGACCCGCCGGAAGTCGTAGCGCTGGCAGCGGGACAGGATGGTCGCCGGCAGCTTGTGGGGTTCCGTCGTGACCAGGACGAACACCGCCTGCTCCGGCGGCTCCTCGAGGGTCTTCAGGAGCGCGTTCGCGGCCTCAGGTGTCAGCATGTGCGCTTCGTCCAGGATGTAGACCTTGTACCGCCCCTGGGTGGGCGCGAAATGCACCCTGTCGCGGATGTCTCGAATCTCCTCGATCCGGCGGTTGCTGGCCGCGTCGATCTCGATCACGTCCACGGAAAAGCCGCCGCTGATCGCTTCGCAGTTCGCGCAGACGTTGCAGGGTTCGGGAACGGGGTCGGGACTGCTCAGGCAGTTCAGCGCCTTGGCAAAGATCCGCGCGGTCGTGGTCTTGCCCGTCCCGCGGTGGCCGGCGAAGAGGTAGGCATGTACGACCCGCTTCGTGCGGATCGCGTTCTGCAGGGTGCGAGTGACCCGCTGCTGGCCGATGATGTCTTCGAATACCTGCGGGCGCCACTTGCGATAGAACGACACGTGGGACATGCGAGCAAACTTCGCCGCCCCGTCAACCTCTCCTTGCCTGCATGATTTTTCCGCCCCCGCGAGGTGTTCGAGGCGGCCAGGAGCGCTTGCAGATCTTACCGAAGCACAGGGCGATGCCGCAGTTCAACCCCTCGCTTGCCGTGTGGCTTCTGGTGTCCCTGGGTGCGGCCTGGTGGGTGCACGGTGACGCGGAGCGGGCGGGCCTGTCTCCCAGACGCAGATGGATGTGGACTATTGTGAGCGCGCTGGCCCTCTTTGTCGGTCTTCCCGGCTACTTGCTGATCGGCCGGCCTCCACAGAAAGAGGCCCGGTGGGGTCTCGGTGAAGTCGTTGGGGGAATCGGGGCGGTGATCGTCCTGGTCATCATTCTCGCCCAGGTACTTGCGCTGCGCGGTACCGACAGCTTGCCCCAACTCACGGCCGGTGTGCTGCTCCAAGAGGCCGTGACGGTGTTCGTCGTGGTGTACGTCGTCGCCGTCCGCTACCGGCTGCCGCTCTCGGCCGTGGGCTTACGGGGGCAGGGGGTGCCGCGGCTGGTGGGATTGGGCCTCGGACTCGGCATTCTCTCGATTCCCGCCAGCACGTTCGCGGAGCAGGTCGCAATGGAGATTGCGGCGTCGGTGGTCGGCCCGCTGCAGGCTCAGCGGATGAACGACCTCGAGCACGCGATGGTGCCCGTGGACCAGTTTCTGCGCGGGTCTCCCAGTACGGGCGACGTTGCGCTGGTGATTGCTCTGCTCTGCGTCGCGGTCCCCTTTGCCGAGGAGCTCTTCTTCCGCGGACTCGCCTATACCGCGATGTTGGCTCGGTGGGGCCGCCCGATTGCCATCGTTGCCTCCGCCGCGTTCTTCGGAGCCGTGCACATGCAGATCATTCACTTCCTCCCGATCCTCGTGCTGGGCGCGATCCTCGCGTACGCTTACGATCGGACGGACAGCCTGCTGCCGCCCTTTCTGATTCACGCGATCAATAACCTCATCGCGATACTCTCTACTCTTTATGGATGGGACGTCTAGATACGGGATCAAATGGGATCAGAGGGATCAAAGGGATCATGGCAACCAATCCTCAGGCATTCGATCCCCTTGATCGCTGTGATTCCCTTGCTCGTAGTAAGATAGTGAAGGCCGTGCTAGGTGGGGAGCTAGCGGTTCCCTGTACCCGCGATCCGCTACAGCGGGGCTGAATTCCCGTCCGAGGCGCCATCTTTCAGGGCAGGCCGGCGCGCGTGGCGACGACGATCGGGTCCTGCGCAACGAGATCTGGCCAACCCCGCCAGATCCGGAAGGAAGCAACGGTACGTCAGTGCTCTCGTGTGCCGCAGGGACACCTGATCTGAGCCAACGGCGCTGAAACCGCCTGGAGGACGGCCGTCGACGGCGGGTGCACGGCCACTCTAGACTCCTAACTACGGGATCAGAGGGCTCAGCGACTTCATCAAGAGCGAATAGCCCAGATGGGGCAGTGACTGCATTCCATCTGCGGGCATATCCTGACCTCAATCTTCAAGGGATTGAGGTCTCCTCATGAAACCACCGTTCGAGGATCTGAAGGTTTGGCAACTGGCGCATGAGCTTGCTCTCGAGATCTACCATGCGACCGATAGCTTCCCCGCAGCGGAAAAATACGGTTCAACGAATCAGCTACGGCGAGCAGCCGTGGCTATCCCGAGCAACATTGCCGAAGGGAACGCCAGACATCACCGACGCGAATACGTGCAATTCTGCAACATTGCCCGAGGCTCGCTTGCCGAAGTGAAGTACCTTCTTCGCCTGAGTGCCGACCTGGGGTACTTAGCTGCCGATCGTTACGAGAAATTGCGCAATGAGTACGAGCTCTTGGGGGCACTACTCTACAAATTCATGCAAAGGCTGGCCTAGCTCGCATGCGCGGTATTGTTCGCCGATCCCCGATCCCTTTGATCCCCTTGATCCCGTAATTAGCGAAAGAGCAGTTGCCGCATCCTGGTCGGGGGCCAATAAATGAGCAGGGCTTGGCCGACGATGAGCTCCTTCTTGACGGGACCGAAGGCGCGGCTGTCCTCGCTGTTGTTGCGGTTGTCGCCCATGACGAACACTGAGTCTGGCGGAACTTTGAACGGCCCGTAATTGCCCTGTGGCGTGCCATTGAGGTACGTTTCCGTGCGAGCCTGGCGGTTGACATACACTTTGCCTTCCTTAACTTCCAGCGTATCTCCCGGCAGCGCGATGATCCGCTTGATGTAGTTCCGCGACTGGTTCAGCGGATATTTCAGCACGACGACGTCCCCGCGGTGCATCTCCCGCAGCCGGTAGAGGAATTTGTCCACCAGCACGCGGTCGTGCGGCAGCAGGGTCGGCTCCATGGAGTACTGCTCGACCTGGAATGCCTGCGCAACGGACACCATGATCAGCTGCGCCAGCACGAACGCAACGATCAGCGTCTTGCCGAAATCCCACAAGCCCGCGCCGAGCCGCCGCCAGTTGATGGGGATGTCAAAGGGATGCATGAGCCGCACACCATCATACCCAGATCAGTCTTCACAGTCTACACGGTCTTCATGGTGGGTGTGACGGCCATCACACCCGCCCTGTGACGCGCTCCATCGTCGGATCTCCCGCCCCCGGATATGATGACGCCACGACAACGAGGAGCGTTTGAAATGAACTGGCTCGCCAGGATCTTTGCAGAGGTTGCCAAGATCGCCGACTACAACGAGGAGGCCCAGCGGGAGTACCGGCGCCTCCGGGGAGGGAGTCACGTGGACAACCGGTTCAACGCAGCGGAGCGATTCGTCGATGAGCGGCAGCACGAAGCGATAGCGGTGCTCGCGCGGGCCCGCCTCCAGCAGGAAGCGACTCGGGCCACCTGGGAGACCGAAGGCCGGCAGGGCGGATTTTCGCGGCTGGCAGCCGCCTTCCGGAGAGCATTCCAGAGCACAGAGGTACGGCAGGTTCCCGTCCGGATAGAGTTGCGGAAGTAACCGCCGTCGGGCCGGATGCCGGGGTTGGGGAGGTGCTCTCCCCGTGGGTATCTTCCTCCTCCCCGGCGTTCTGGCTGTGATGCGCGGCCGACCGCAGGCGGGTTCGGCCTGGCGCGGAAGGAGACGAGGATGAGACAGCTGGCCGGAACAGTGGCGGTGGCGTCCATCCTGTTCCTTTTGGCCAGCGTATCGGTCGCCGCCAACGAGATCGCGGCCACGGCGCGGAGCCTGGCCGAGAACGTTCTGGGGCGGGGAACCGTCACGTCTCTGACGATCGCCGATCAGGGCGCCACCGTCCTCATCCGGTGGGAATCAGCAACCTGGCGGCCCAACCTGAAGGTCGACGCCGTCCGCGACGGCCTCGTGGCGGAAGCGCAGCTCGCGACCGGGTCGATCCTGGGGCGCCTCTACACGGTGTCCAAGATCAAGTTTTCGATCAAGCGCGCCGACGCCATGCTGGCGAGCGGCGAGAATAACCGCAGCAAAGGGCTAAGTTTGACCTTCGCTGCATCGCTTGGCGGCGGGACCTACGTCCCGGCGGCCGCTACCGGCCAGCCTGCCCGCAGCAAACCCGCGGGGGGCAGCAGCAGCACTGCCAAAGACTAACTTGCGTTATTCCCAGAACCAGCGGTGCACGTTCCAGGTCTCATACGTTCCTGCCAATTGTACTGCGACGAAATTCCGTAGGCCGGCCTTGGCTGCGGCGACCTGCGCCCGCACGTAGAGCGGGAGCGCGGGGAGATCGCGCGAGAAGACGACCGCGCTGTCACGCAGATAGGCGTTGCGGCGGCTTTCGTCGATCTCGCGGCTGGCCGCCTTGCATGCCCGGTCCATCTCGGCGTTGCGGTAGCCGGGGTAGTTCTGTCCGGCCCACCCGTTGGCGGCGGTGGGAATGCCGTCGGACGTGTAGATCGAGTCGCAATCTGACGTCGGCGACAGCACCCACGCGTACATGGCCAGCCCGCGGAACTGCCGGCGGCTGGTAATGTCACCGAGCAGCACCCGGGCCGGGTAGTTGACGATCTTGATCTCGATGCCGGCCTCGCGCAGCTGCTTTTGGATAACCTGCGCGATCTGTTCCCGGATGCGATTGCCCGCGACCGTGTTGAGCTCCAGCATTAGCCGCCTCCCGCGGCGGTCCCGATAGATCCCGTCCGCGGCCGGACTGAAACCTGCCTGCCCAAGCAGCGCCCGGGCCCGGGCCTGGTTGAACGGATACTTTGCGACCTGGTCCGTGAACCCGGGGTGGCGCGCCGGCAGGTACGTGTGGGACACGGGCTGTTTTCCGCCGAACAGCTGCTCCACGATCTGCTCCCGATTGACGGCGTGCGCGATTGCGCGCCGGACGCGCACGTCGGCCAGCAGCGGATTGTCCAGGTTGAAGTCCACGTGCTCCCAGATCAGCCCCGGTTCGAAGAACACGTGGAACCGGCCGGCGCCCATGCGCTCGAGCTGCACCGCCTGGTCGAAGCTGATTCCGATCGTGCTGATCGCGTCGATGGTGCCGGCGAGCATGTAGGTGACCAAGGCGCTCGTGTCGGGGATGAACCGCCAGACGATCGCCTGAATCCGGGGCGAACCGAAGATCGGATGAGATTTGACCGCCCGGACGGTGATCGATGACCCTTTTTGCCACTCAATGAGCTGGTACGCTCCGTCACCAATCGTCGCCTTCGGGTCGTTGCCGTAGGGCATTTCGGCCAACCGGCCAGGATTCGATTGATACAGCGGCTCCAACACATGACGTGGTAGTGGTCCGTGCTCGGTGATAGTCAGGTTGGCGTAGGCGTATCGTTCCTTCCAGTTGACGGTGATGCTGGTTCCGGCGGGCCCATCCGGACACGCGACGACGAGGATGCGGTTAGTGAGGTCGCGGCTGACCACCGGCACGCGGTCGTCACGGGCGACCTGGTAGGCGAACACATAGTCGGCGCAGGTCACCGGCCGGCCGTCGCTCCAGCGGCGCGGTCTGACTTTCCACGACAGCGTCATGGAGTGGCCGGTGACGCGCCAGGTGCCGTCTTTGAGGTTCGGGAGGGAGACGGCGCCCTGTGGGAACGCCCGCCACTGGTTGTCGCGCTGGACGTCGGCAGTGAACAACGTTCCGATTATCGAGAAGGAGGCGGCCATCTCTGCGAACAGGGGGCTGAGCGTGCCTGGCTCCTGCGCCATCCCGATGACGACCTGATCGGTTCCGCCGGCCGGCAGGGGCTGCGGCGGTGAAGCGCCGGCGGTAGCTGTCGGGCCGGCCGCGACGAACAGTGCCAGAAGGAGCCAGATGAGTTTCTTCAAGCCTGGGCCTCGGCCAGCAGCCGGTCGATCTCTTGCACGTAGCGGCTGAAACCAATCCGCTCGAACGTCTCTCGCGCCGCCTGAAGCAGGCTTCGCGCCCACGAACGCATTGCGTCCGCACTGCTGCGCAGAATGACATGAGCCAGCAGAAACTGACCCGATGCCGCTTCCACGACCATGCCCATTCGGGCGAAGTGCATCTGCGATTCCTCGTGCGCCGCCCGGGCATCGTCGGGATTTCCTGCGGCGACGGCGATGACGGCCCTCGCCATGGCGTTGTATGGGATCCCGAAGACCGCTCCCTTCCGCGCGGCGCGGAACTTCGCTGCGCGCTCAACGAGTACCCGAGCCTCCTCGACGCGTCCAGCCATCGCCAGCACTATGGCGGAGGAGTTCACGGCCGCCGGGTTGATGCTGAAGTCTCCCTGTGCCGCGTAGATTGAAAGCGCTTCGTCCGCCCATCGCGTTGAATCGTCGAACCGTCCCAGGTCGATCGCGTTCCGCATCAATGCGCCGAGAA
>DASYRL010000134.1:0-1795 GCA_036004445.1 bacterium | reverse complement strand
GCCGCGCTCACCCGCCAGCTCCTCGCCTTCAGCCGCAAGCAGGTCGTCGAGCCTCGTATCCTCGACCTCAACGCCGTCCTCGTCGGGCTGCACCCCATGTTGCGGCAGCTCATCGGCGAGAACATCGACTTCGCCATCGTCGCGCGCGCGTCGACGGGGCAGGTCAGGGCCGACCCGGGGCAGATCGAGCAGGTGGTGCTGAACCTGGCCGTGAACGCGCGGGACGCGATGCCGAACGGGGGCCGCATCACCATCGAGACCGACGAGGTCGACCTCGACGAGAGCTACACCCGATGGCACGTCGGGGTCGAGCCCGGCCCGTACGTGCAGATCTCGGTCAGCGACAACGGGACCGGCATGGACGCCGAGACCCGGTCGCGCATCTTCGAGCCGTTCTTCACCACGAAGGAGCGGGGCAAGGGCACCGGGCTCGGGCTGGCCACGGTCTACGGCATCGTCAAGCAGGCCGGGGGCAACATCTGGGTCTACAGCGAACCGGGGCTCGGGACGACCTTCAAGGTGTACTTGCCGAGCGTCGGCCGCGCGGTGGCCACCGGCGAGGAGGCGCCGGCGCCGGTGGCCCCGCGGGGCAGCGAGACGATCCTCGTCGTGGAGGACGAGGCCGAGGTGCTCGAGCTCGCGCGCGAGGTCCTGCACATGAGCGGCTATGCCGTGCTCCGCGCGGCGCAGCCGGCGCAGGCGGTCGAGATCTGCCGCCACCATCCGGCGCCGATCCACCTGCTGCTGACGGACGTCGTGATGCCCCAGATGAGCGGCCGCGCGCTCGCCACCGAGCTCACCGCGATGCGCCCGGAGATGCGAGTGCTGTACACCTCCGGCTACACCGATGACGCGATCGTGCACCACGGCGTGCTCGACCCGGAGATCGCGTTCCTGCAGAAGCCCTACAGCCCGACGGGGCTCGCCCGCAAGGTGAGAGAGGTCCTGGACGCGCCCGATCCTCGCGGCGCGTGAGCAGAGCCGCCGTTCGTGGCGTGCTACACTCCAGTCCCGCTATCGATGCGAATGCCCATTCGTCCGCTCCCGGATGCCGTGGCTCGATGGATCCGGGGCGTCCGCTGTCTCCGGTGGCTGGACGGCATCGCCGCCTGGATCGTGTTGTGGCTGGCCGCGGAGGTGTCGTTGCCGGACGGCAATGCGACCGTCCACAGCGTGCTGGCCGCGATCGTCGCCGTCGCCGGGGTCAACGTTTCCTGGCTGCGTGTGCGATGGCGACCGGTCATGGGCCTGGTGGGGCTCATGGTGAGCCGGAGCCTCCGGCCGGGCGACCGCGCGTGGTTCATCCGAGCCACGGACGCCGAGGTCGTCCTGGTGACCGCCAGGCGACGCTTCCGGATGGTGATCGCCCGCGCCGAATCGGCCGACGAAGGAATGTCGGTGAGACGCACGCGGGTGGTGCTGCTGCCCGCAGAGTGAAGTCCGGAGGGAGCCTCGGCCCCCTCCGGATTGCCCGGCGCTACTTCTTCGGCTCTGTCGGCGGGCTCGCCGACGGCTGGGACTTGTCCATCGCCGGGGACTGTTCCAGCAGCGCGCGGTCGACCGTCGCGATGAACTTGCCCTGGCCCTGGGTGAGCTTCACCGCGCTCCAGGGTACCGCGACCAGCTTCTCGCCCACGCCGACGCCGAGCATCCCGATTCCGCCGACGGCGACGACGGCATAGACGATCCGGCCGTCCTTCGGATCGACCATGATCTGATTGATCTTGCCCAGGTCCTTGCCATCGGCGCCCTTCACGGGGGAGCCGACGATCGAGTACGCGTCGACGAGCGCCTG
>DASYRL010000133.1:0-1708 GCA_036004445.1 bacterium | reverse complement strand
GGACGAACGCTGCCGCATCGTCGGCGATCCAGCGGACGGGCCGATCGCCGAGCCCGTTGAGCTCGGCATTGTGACGGGCCCACGCCACGGTGGCCCGGGCCGCGTCGACGTGCGTGGCCGACGCTCCTGCGGCGACCGCGGCCAGCGTCCCGGCGCCTGTGTAGGCGAACAGGTTGAGCACCGCAGGGATCTGGCCCGGATCGGCGGCATCGACGATCCGCGCGACCTGCCGGCGCAGCCAGGCTCGATTGGGAGCCTGCTCGGGGAAGATGCCGACCTGCCCGGACGGCGCGAGCCGCAGCTCGAGGCGAAGGCGGTCCTCGGAGACGATCCATGGCTCGATCGGTCGGCCGTCCTTCGTCGTCCAGCCCGCGTGCATGAGCTGACCGTCGGTCACTCGGTCGAATCGGGCATCGGCCGCCCGCCAGGCCGCCGGATCGCCGCGGCGCAGCCCCGCGACAGGGGGACACGGGCGATCCACGATGACCGATCCGAACCGCTCGAGGCGGCGGCCCTCGCCGAGGTCGAGGAGCGCGTGGTCGACGCCCGCGAGCGTGCCAGCCATGCCGGCATCATGCCGTTTCTCTCGGCGCGCCGCACCGCGCAGGATGCATCATGGCGCCGGGCAGGAGCCGTGGTACAGGAGGGACAGGCGTGAACGCGATCGCAGCCATCTGGCATCACCCCGGCACGCCGCCAACCGGGGCCGGCGCGGGCAACTACCCGGTCGGCATCGTGACCGTGCTCCAGGGACCCATGGGTCCGCTGGCGCTCGTCGTGGACAGCACGGGCCGGATCAGCACCGCCTCGACCGCCGAGCTCGAGGTTGTGGACGCAGGCGTCAGCGACGCGATCGGGCGCGCCCAGCAGCGCCTCCAGGGCGGTCGATAGGGAGCTTCACCCTCGCGTTCCGCCATAGGCGACGTCTGTCCAACGCTTCCCCCGCATGTGCCGGGAAAGGCACCCTGCTCCGGGTAGGTGAGTCGGCTCATCGCTGCGCCCGGTGTCGGCAGGCCGACATGGCGATCGTGGCACAACCCTGACCATCGGCTCGTCACAGTCTGCGAGAAGCGCATATGACGCTCCGCCGATGAGGGGACAGGGGATGAGAACGGTTCCGCGGTCTCTATTAGCAGTGATGGCGACTTCGCTGGTGATCGCAGCGTGCACCTCGAGCCCGCCGTCATCGACGGGATCGCCGGGTCCGGCGGTGACCGCAACCACATCGCCGAGCGTGGCTACCACGGCGACGCCGGCTGAGATCCCTGGCCCTCCCGCAACGCCGAAGCCAACGCCCAAGCCCACCCCGACCCCGGTCTGGACGAAGTCCCGTCTCGTTGTTGCAGACGCCAGATGCTCCCAGGTAACGGCGGGGATCGACGCGGCCAGCCGCTCCCACATCGTGGCGTCCTGTGTCGCCGGCCTCCGCTACTCGATCTCGAGGCCAGACGGCTCCTGGTCGACGACGCTGATCGGCCAGCCGTCAAACCGAAGGCAGATGGATCCCCAGATCGGCTTCGACGGCAACGTCGTGTTCATCGCGTACTCCTGGCTTGCAGTGACGGATGGAGGCTGTGGAGACGATGGCCTGGACGACCTGGGAATCTACTATCGGAAGCGGACCCTGCCCGACGGCCCGTGGTCGGAGCCGAAGCGCATCGGCATCACGGACGACACGCTCGTGTCGTTCCGGGTCGAGGGCGCGACG
>DASYRL010000132.1:0-3945 GCA_036004445.1 bacterium | reverse complement strand
GCGGCGGTGATCGGGGTTGTCGTGGAAGTCGCTGCTTCCACGGCCGCGGGTCCGAGCACATCTCCCCACACCCCCGCGCTGACGATACCGGCGGCGACGGCCTTCACGAACTGGCGGCGCGATAGCACACCCATACCCTCCGTCGAGTCCTTCGGGATTTCCTCATCGTTTCGCATGGTGGCGGAGGTCTCCTTCAGACGCCGGCATCATAGGGAATTCGTGCGGGAGCGAGAAAGAAGCCGCGTCAGGGCTCTGGTTCGGAGGAGGCAAGACGAGCATGCGACGCATCGTTCCGATGCTAGTTGTACTCTCCCTCGTGATTGGCTTCGCGGTGCCGGCCTTGGCCATCGAGCCGCGGGCAGGCGATACGGTGGTCATTGGCGAGGCAGTGCGCGACGACGTGTACGCCGCTGGACGGCGCGTCGATGTCGGGGCTGCCATTGACGGTGACCTGGTCGCGGCCGCACGAACGGTCACGCTGAACGCCCCTATCACCGGCGCCATGCTCGCCGCCGGGGCGAGCGTCAGCGTCAACGACCGGGTCGATCGCAGTGTGCGCGCGGCGGGCGCCACCGTCAGGATCCGCGGCAGTGTCGGCACGGACGCCATTGTGTTCGCCGGCGATTTCGCACTCGCCGAGACAGCGCGGGTGGGACGAGATCTCGTCGTCGCCGCGGGCCAGGTCCGCATCCTCGGGACTGTGGGCCGGAACGCCATGATTTCCGGCGGACCCGTAACCATTGGCGGCACGATTGTCGGGAACGTGCGGGTAGAGGCCGATACTCTGGTCGTCCTCTCCTCGGCTCGCATTACCGGAAAGCTGACGTACTCCGCGTCGACGGATGCCGACATCCAGCCGGGGGCCCAGATCACGGGCGGGATCGAACGGACGGTGCGACCGGCGGTGCGGACCCGCCGCGCGGTGCGCCCCCTCGCCGGGTTCGGCTGGTGGCGGGCGCTGCTGGAATTCGCCTGGCTGCTCGTACTGGGCATCGTCGCGCTCGCGTTCAGTACGCGCGGCGTGCTGACGGTCGCCGACCGGATCCGGCGGCGATTCTGGGGCAGCCTGCTCACGGGGTTTGTGCTCTGCGTGGTCGTGCCGGTGGCGATCGTGCTGAGCTTCGTGACGGTGGTCGGCATCCCCGTCGGAGGCGTCGCCCTGCTGCTCTACCTGGCGACGCTCTATCCGGCGAAGGTCTTCACCGCGGCGTGGATCGGAGACTGGGCCATGAACCGCCTGCAGCCCGGCAACCCGGATCGGTCGGCGTACGTGGAGATGCTCGTGGGCGTGCTGATCGTCGTCGTGCTGATCTCACTCCCGTTTGTGGGATGGGTGTTCCGGGCCGCCGCGCTGCTGGTTGGCTTCGGCGCGCTGTGGACCCAGGTCTGGTCCGCCCGAACGGGTGGGAGTGAACCACCAGGTTGAGATCAACGCCGCCGGCGCAAGGGGTGACTACTCCTTATCCCGGTACGCTCGCCACCCCGACTCGGCCCACACCGTGACCTCCGGCATGCCGTCGAACATTCGCCCGAGTTCTGCGGCGGTGTTCGGGTCGCCGTAGAGTTTCTGTATGGCCTCCAGGTTGTTCCACTCGTCGATCGCCAGGAACCCGCTCGGATCCCGGGTATTCAGGTACGCGGTGTGCGCCGTACTCCCCATCGATCGGCCGACCGGCGAGACCTTGTCGACCGTGGCATCGTGGATCTTCCTGGCTTCCTGCGGGTTGCCAATCAGCCGGCCCTGCACGGTGACGATGTACTTCATGCTGATCCCTCCCAACCGCGAGATGGAATTGCATCTCATATGACGGTCAGCACGGGCCGGACTGTGCGCCATCCCCGGCGAAATCGTGTCCGTGGGCGGCCGCACAGTCGGCGGCGGCAGCGCCGTCATACTCAAGATGACGCACGACGAGTTCACCGCGACGGTTGAAGGCCACCGACGCGAGATCCAGCTGCACTGCTATCGGATGCTCGGGTCGCTCGTCGACGCCGAGGATCTGACACAGGAGACGCTGCTGCGGGCTTGGCGGCGGCGGGAAACGTATGCCGGCCGCGGATCGATCCGCGCCTGGCTGTATAAGATCGCCACCCATATCTGCCTGGATGAACTTGGGCGCCGCCCACGCCGTCTGCTCCCCCAGCAGCTGCTGCCACCCGCCGATCCGTCGGTCCCGCCCGCACCGCCGGCGACTGAACCGGTCTGGCTGGAACCGTATCCGGATCATCTCTTGCCCGACCCGATGGCCGACCCGGCAGCGCGTGTGGATGTGCAGGAGAGCGTGCGGCTGGCCTTCCTGACTGCCCTGCAGATGCTGCCGCCACGCCAGCGGGCGGTGTTGATCCTCCGCGACGTCCTCGGCTTTGACGCTCGCGAGACCGCCGGCCTGCTGGAGTTCACTGTATCGGCGGTCAACAGCCTCCTTCACCGCGCTCGGGCGACGATGACCAAGCGCTATCACCCCCAGGAGACGCCGCCGGACGATCGGGTGCAGGAGCTGCTACGCCGCTACGTGAGCGCGTGGGAGTCCGCCAATGTTGAAGGATTGATCGCTTTACTGCGGGAGGATGCACGCTTTGCGATGCCGCCGTCGCCGGCGTGGTATTCGGGCCGGGATGCCATCGCCGCGTTTGCGACCGCGTCGGTCTTCAGCGGGCCGGGTCGGTGGCGGATGCGACGGACTCGCGCGAATGCGCAGCCCGCCTTGGCAGTCTACGTGGCCGAGGCAGGCGGCCTACCGCGGGCGGCAGGGATCCAGGTGCTGATGTTCGAGGGAGACCGGATCGCCGAAGCGACGACATTTATGGATCCTGCGCTGTTCCCCCGATTTAACCTGCCGGAGACACTTGCTCCCGCCGGCGCTTAGAGCCGCCAGGACCCCCCGCAGCACAGGCAGAATCACGGGGGCATGTCAGGTGAGGAGGATCACTCGATGAAACGGTTCCTCGTCGTTGCGGCGCTCCTGATCGCCGCGATCGCGATCTTCGCCGTCACCAAGTATTCAGGCGCGCAGGGCGTGCCCAATCTGAAGGGAACGTGGTCCGGCACGTTCAGGAGCGTGATCTACGGCAGCAACGTGCACCACCCGGGGTCCCAGACCATCGCATCGCCGCCGCGCGTCCGTTCGATTCGGTTCACGTTCGACATCACAGGCCAGGACGGGCGCCTCCTCTGGGGGACGTCCCGGTCGAGTGCCAGCCCGAAGGAACCGTTCGCGGCGACGATGACAGCGGATCTGAACACGATCCTCGGCGCGGATACCGACGGCTTGTTTGGGATGCGGGTCATCTCGCAGCGCCGCATCGAATTGTGCTATGCCCATAGCGCACTGAGCCCGTCGCGATCGATCGTCGCGAGCTGCGGCACGCTGGAACGCACCCGGTGACTGGGGGCTAGGTAATTGTTGGTCGCTAGCGCCCGCGAGTCACCACGGCAACCGGCGGCAGGCCGGTGTTACGGATCACCTGGTGGTGCGCGTATCCCTTCCGGATCCCCTGCACCAGATAGTGAAACGTTCCGCTCTTGCCCTGCGCTTCCCGGACAACGATCCGCCGGGGGCTCTGTTGGTGCACGTAGAGCTGTAGCCAGGTGCCCAGAGGGGTCAGTTGCACCGTCAGGCCCTGATCTTCACTCACCAAGGCGAAGTGTTCGGGTAAGTTGATCACCGCCTGCCCATGAATCAATCGACCGGTGCCGCGGATGTACGTCCCCGCCTCCGGGCCTTCCAAGGCCACGTAGACGATCTCCTTGCCCGGCTGGGTCGGATGGGGCTGGACGAAACCCTTCGTCCCGCTGACCGTGAGGTTGCCCGCGATATTTACATTGCCCACGAAGTCACCGGCACGGGCACCACCGCTGCCAGTCCCGAAGATGCCAGCACCTGACGGGGAAAGGGAGACGCCGTAGACGCCATAGCTGGCGCCCGAGGTCGCGAGGGCGATACC
>DASYRL010000131.1:0-50719 GCA_036004445.1 bacterium | reverse complement strand
GTGAGGGTGGGGTGCCACGGTGTACGCGGTGATCGAGACAGGCGGGAAGCAGTACCGAATCGAGCAGGGCACCACCGTGCAGGTCGAGCGGCTGGATGCTGAACCAGGCACGTCAGTGACGCTGGACCAGGTGGTGCTGCTCGGAGATGGAGAGACCTTGGAGGTCGGGGCGCCGACGGTGGCGGGCGCGCTGGTGACGGCGACGGTCGTCGCCCACGGCCGCGGGCGCAAGATCATCGTCATGAAGTACAAGCCCAAGGCGCACTATAGCCGCAAGACCGGACACCGGCAGGCCTTTACGACGCTCAAGATCGAGAAGATAGAGCTGAAGCGGAGTGCCTCGTGACTCGTGACTCGTGATTCGCACCAGCGTAGGATTCTGACAAGTCACTAGTCACGAGTCACAAGTCACCAGGGGGTTGCAGCGATGGCTCATAAGAAAGGCATGGGATCGTCCCGCAACGGGCGGGACAGCAAGAGCAAGCGGCTCGGCGTGAAGCGGTTTGCGGGGGAGGCCGTGTCCGCGGGCAGCGTGATCATCCGCCAGCGGGGCACGAAAGTGCGGCCCGGCGCCAACGTCGGGCTTGGCCGCGACTTCACGCTGTTCGCGCTCGTCGACGGCGTGATCGCGTTTGAACGTCGCGGGCGCGAGGGCCGCCAGGTCAGCGTCTATCCAGTTCAGGCCTGACGCGGCACGCACTGAAGTGGCAGGGGTTTGGTCGCCGACGACCAGACCCCTGCCTGTTTTGTTCGCGCCCTCGGGAACGCGGGAACACGGGAACGCGGGAACGCGGTAGCATGACGGTGATGGACCATTTTGGCGAGATCAACATGCAGACGCGTTCCCCCGATCCCGCGCTCCCGCGTTCCCGTGTTTGCCATGTTCATTGACCGCGCGGTCGTAGAGGTTAAGGGTGGGGACGGCGGGAACGGCATCGTGAGCTTCCGCCGGGAGAAGTTCGTCCCCAAGGGCGGCCCCAACGGCGGGGACGGCGGGAACGGGGGGGACGTCGTCTTCGTGGCCGATGAGGGGATGACCACCCTGCTGGACCTCACCTACCGGCGCCACTTCCGCGCCAGATCTGGAGCGCATGGGGAAGGGAGCAACCGTTCCGGGCGGCGGGGCGAGTCGCTGTTCGTGGCTGTTCCCGTCGGCACCGTCGTCAAGGATGCTCAGACCGGCGAGTTCGTCGCTGATCTCACGCAGCACGGCCAGCGGGTGATTGTGGCCCGGGGAGGAAGAGGGGGCCGCGGCAACGCGCGGTTCGCGACGGCGACCCGGCGCGCGCCGCGCCACGCCGAACCCGGGCAGAGCGGACAGGAGCGGAAGCTGGCACTCGAGCTGCGCCTGATCGCCAACGTGGGCCTGGTCGGACTGCCCAACGCCGGGAAGTCCACGCTGCTGTCTCGCGTCTCCGCCGCCAGGCCGAAGATTGCGGATTACCCGTTTACGACCCTGGTACCCGTCCTCGGGGTCGTGGCCCTGCCCGACGGCCGGAATTTCGTGATGGCGGACATTCCCGGATTGATCGAAGGCGCGTCCACCGGCGCGGGACTGGGCCATCAGTTTCTCCGCCACGTGCTCCGCACTCAGGTGCTCATCTACGTCATCGATCTGGCGCCTCCGGATCGATCCCCGCTGGATGATCTGGAGGTGCTCGGGGCGGAACTGCGGGCCTACGATCCTGACCTGCGTGAGCGGCCGAGCGTCGTCGCGCTCAACAAGATCGATCAGCCTGAGGCCAGGGAGCGGGTCGCCGAAGCGACCGCTGAGCTTCGTGCGCGTGGCGTCCAGGTGTATCCCATCTCCGCGGCCACCGGGGAGGGCACCGACGCCCTGCTGGGGGCCGTTGCGAATCTTCTTGACGGCGTTCGGGAATCGGCAAGGCGCATGGACGTGGCGGACCCCGGACCCCGGACCCCGGACCCCGTATCGTAGGAGACAGGCGTGCGGCTCGGCATCATGGGCGGGACGTTCGATCCGGTGCACTACGGTCACCTCGTGAGCGCCGAGGAGGCGAGAGTGCAGTTTGCCCTCGACCAGGTCCTGTTCGTCCCGAACCGCTATCCCCCGCACAAGGCCCTCGCGGAGGTCACCGTCCCGGAGCACCGCTACTCGATGACGCTCATGGCGACGGTGACCAATCCGTATTTCGGGGTGTCGCGGATGGAGATCGACCGCCCGGGGCCGTCGTATACCATTGACACCCTGCTGGCGCTGCGGCAGGAGCACGCGGCGGGAGACCTGTTCTACATCACGGGGGCCGACGCGATCCTGCAGGTGGTGCGTGGCGAGTGGGAGCGCTCGGCGGATCTGCTCACCCTCTGTCAGTTCATCGCGGCCAGCCGTCCGGGATTCCAGCTCCAGGCCGACGAACTGGCCCGCCGCAACATCACCGGGCGCGTGCTGGAGAACGTGCACGTCATGGAGATTCCCGCGCTGGCGATCTCCTCGACGGACATCCGCTCCCGCGTGGCGGCGGGGCGGCCGATCAAATACCTGCTGCCCGAGGCAGTCGAGACCTACATCATCAAGCACGGATTGTATCGTCTGTGAGCGCCGCCCGCGACCTCGCGCTGCTGGCCGCCGAGGCGATGGACGAGAAACTCGCCGACGAGGTGCTGGTGCTCGACGTCGGGCGCCATACTCCGGTGGCCGACTACTTCGTCATCGGCTCCGCACAGTCGACGGTGCAGATCCGGGCGATCGTCGACGCGGTCGAAGCATCGCTCACCGCCGCCGGCGCCCGTCTGGCGAACAAGGAGGGCGATGCCCGCTCGCGCTGGGTCCTGATGGACTTCGGCGGCGTGGTCATCCATGTCTTCGGCCCGGAGGCCCGCCGGTACTACACACTGGAGCGGCTCTGGGCCGATGCCCCGATCCTCGAGCGATGATCGTCCGGGTGCGGCCCGCCACTCCGGAGGACGTCGACTTTCTCATCCACACCTACGAGCAGGCGTATCGCGGCGGCTACTCCGCCTGTTTTGACCGATACGGCGCCATCGGCCCCGAGGACTTCTGGTGGGTGCAGTCGGAGAAGGCTGTTTCCCTCGTCGAGGTCGACCGCGCTCCCGCGGGGCTGCTGGTGCTGGGGAAGGATCGCACGCAGCTGCTCGTCGAGGAACTGCTGCTCGCCCGCGGCGGCGCCGCCGTTCCGCGGATCTATGACCACATCGCCGGCCAGTTCACGAAAGCCCGGCAGGACCGGATTCTGCTGCGCGCGGCGGAGTCGAACGCCGCGGCGCTGGCGCTGGCCGAAGGGTTCCAGTTCGCGTTCGTCAACGCGCTGGTGGTCGCGTCCGGCGCGGCGCGGCAGGATACTCCGGCGCCCGCCGGCTACACGATCCGGCGGGCGACGCCTGAAGATGCCCGGCAGGTTGCTCGTCTGACGGACGAACTCGGGACTTCGGCGGCTCGGCTGCGACGAAAGAAGCCGAAGAAGGACGAGACCCAGTCGTTCGTGTGGGTCGCCGAGCGCGACCGCTACGCGGCCGGTTTCGCCGAGGTGCGCCTCCGCGACGGAGTCGGGTGGTGGACCGCCGGCGTGCGCGAAGGTCACCGCGGGAAAGGGATTGGTAGCGCATTGGCCGGCGCCGCCCTTGAGTTCTGCCACACCCGGCGGGTCAAGCCGGTCACCGTCTACTGGGCGCTCGACCCCAGCGCCGGCCGGCTGGCCCATCGGCTTGGCGCGACGACCGAGCGGACGTATTTGTACCTGCAGAAGACCATCTAGGTATTCTGACCGGAGAGAGCCCGGGCGCCCCAGCGGCGGTATTGGGTCAGTTTTGAACCGGCAGCCCGTATTATGCGGGGGAATGAAGACGCTGGCGGTGGCCGCCCCCGAGCGCATCCAGCCGCCACGGTCACTCAAACTGACCCACTACCCCAGCGGCCCATGCGTTGACTCGGGAGAGAGTAAGTCGATATAATGAACCGAGTTCGCAACGCGATGATCGGAAGCAGTAGGCTGATGCAGGGTTGAGCGAGCCGGAAGACAGGGTGGGATTCCGGTACCGTCGGATCAGCCGAACTCGTCCGGGAGCAGTCTGAACAAGCAGACCGTGTGCCGCACGATACGCGGTGTGAGAGGATAGCGCCCGAGTCGTTTGGGGCTGTAGCTCAGGGGGAGAGCGCCCGCTTGGCGTGCGGGAGGTCGCGGGTTCAATTCCCGCCAGCTCCACCATGCACCAGTCGCTTCGCTCCGGTGCATGGCAGCGCCAGGATAAGCGCGAGACGACTGGTGCGTGCCCTGAACCCGAACGAAGTGAGTGGTTCAGGGCAACGGATAGGGGCTATCAACCGGGGTGGTCCCGCGGAGGCAGCCTTCGTCCCCATGGGACGGAGGCATTTTGTTTTCGGAAGGGGAGTGACGGCGGTGAGCGCAGGGCGGATGGTCTGGTGGAACGGGCGGCTGGTGCCGACCGAGGAGGCGAAGACCTCGGTCTTCGCGCACGCGCTGCACTACGGCAGCAGCGTCTTCGAAGGGATCCGCGCGTACGAGACGCCGCGGGGACCGGCGGTGTTCTGCCTCAGCCAGCACGTCAGCCGGCTGTTCGATTCCTGCCGGATTTTCCGGATGGACTTGCCTTACGCGCCGGGGGAGCTCTCCGAGGCCATCACCGCCACCGTCCGCGCCAACGCGCACGCCAGCTGCTACATCCGGCCGCTGGTGTTCCGCGGGGCGGGCTCGTTCAGCCTCGACCCCCGGAAGTCCGCACTGGAGGTGACGATCATGACCCTGGAATGGGGACGGTACCTCGGCGCCGAGGCGATCGAACACGGCGTGGACGTCATGGTGAGCTCGTGGCGCCGGATGGCCCCGAACACGTTTGCCCCAATGGCGAAGATTGGCGGTCAGTACGTGAACTCGCAGTTCGTCGTGATGGAAGCGGTCGACGCCGGGTTCGTCGAGGGCATCGCTCTCGACGTGCAGGGCTATGTGAGCGAAGGCAGCGGTGAGAACATCTTCCTCATCAAAGATGGCGTCGTGTACACGCCGCCGCTGGCCAGCGCCGTGCTGCCCGGGATCACGCGGGCGGTGGTGATCCGGTTGTGCCGGGACTTCGGGGTTCCGGTCGAGGAGCGCTCGCTGCCTCGTGAGTTTCTCTACGTCGCCGACGAAGCGTTCTTTACCGGAACGGCGGCGGAGATTACGCCGATCCGTTCGGTCGACCGGGTGCCGGTCGGGACGGGACGCGGGCCGATCACCGCGCGGCTGCAGGAGGAGTTCTTCGGGATCACGTCCGGCGAGATGGCCGATCGCCACGGCTGGTTGACGCCGGTACGCCCCGGTGCGACAGCAGCGGTGCGCGTCGTCGGATCGGTTGAAGGAGCAGATTGATGGCGGAGCGCTACAATCCGGTAGGCATCGAGGCCAAGTGGCAGGCGAAGTGGGACGCCGACCGGCTGTACTATGCGCCCGACTTCGACCCGCGGCCGAAGTGGTACTTTCTGACGATGTACGCCTACCCGTCGGGAGACCTGCACATCGGCCACTGGTACGCGATGGCGCCGTCGGACGCCGGAGCGCGCTTCCGCCGCATGCAGGGCTATAACGTGATGTTCCCGGTCGGCTTCGACGCGTTCGGCCTGCCGGCGGAGAACGCGGCCATCCAGCACGGCATCCACCCCTACACGTGGACGATGGAGAACATCGCGCGCATGCGCGGCCAGCTGCGCTCGATGGGCGCGATGTGGGACTGGTCGCGCGAAGTCGTGACCTGCGATCCGGGCTACTATGCGTGGAACCAGTGGTTCTTTCTGAAGATGTACGAGCGGGGGCTGGCCTACCGCGCGCTGGCGCCGGTGGATTGGTGTCCCAAGGACAATACCAGTCTGGCCCGCGAGCAGGTGGTGGGGGACGAACGCGTCTGCGAACGCTGCGGTACCCCCGTCATCAAGAAAAACCTGGAGCAGTGGTTCTTGAAGATCACGGCCTACGCCGAAGAACTGCTGGATTTCTCGGGGGTCGAGTGGCCGGAGCGCGTGCGCACGCTGCAGCAGAACTGGATCGGCCGCAGCGAGGGCGTCGAGTTTGGCATGGACATCGAAGGTCATCCCGGGAGCAGCGTCCGCGTGTTCACGACCCGGCCGGATACCGTGTACGGCATGTCGTTTGCGGTGCTGGCCCCCGAGCATCCGTTGGTCGACGTCATCACCGCCCCTGACCGCCGCGTTCAGGTCGACGCGTACAAGTTCAAAGCGGCCCGGGCTTCCGACATTGACCGGCTTTCCACGGAGACGGAGCGCGACGGCGTCTTCACCGGCGCCAACGCGATCAATCCGATGAACGGCGCGCGCGTGCCGGTGTTCGTCGCCGACTACGTCCTGCTGACGTACGGGACGGGGGCCATCATGGGCGTCCCGGCCCACGACGTCCGGGACTTTGACTTCGCGCGCAAGTACGACCTGCCGATTCCCGTCGTCGTGGCTCCTCCCGGGTGGGACGGGACTCCGCTGGCAGCGCCCTTCCTGGGCGATGGCACGATGGTCAACTCCGGGCCCTTCGATGAGTTGAGCTCACCAGAGGGCTGGCAGCGGATTGCCGACGCGATGGAGCAGCGGGGCGTGGGGACGCGCACGGTGCACTACCGCCTGCACGACTGGCTGATCAGCCGGCAGCGTTACTGGGGCACGCCGATCCCCATCATCTACTGCCCCGTCTGCGGCACCGTCCCCGTACCCGTCGACGACCTGCCCGTCGAGTTGCCGATGGATGCGGAGTTCACACCGACCGGAGAGTCGCCGCTGAAGCAGCACGCCGGGTTCCTGCACGCCCGGTGCCCCCGCTGCGGCGGCGAGGACGCCACGCGCGAAACGGACACGATGGACACGTTCATTGACTCGTCCTGGTACCAGTATCGGTACGTGAGCCCGCAGGAAACCGCGGCCCCGTTCGACTCCACGCGCGGACACTACTGGCTGCCGGTGGACCAGTACACCGGCGGCGTGGAGCACGCGGTCCTGCACCTGATGTACACGCGGTTTTGGACCAAGATCATGCGCGACCTGGGACTGGTGGAGTTCGGCGAGCCGATGCTGCGCCTGTTCAACCAGGGCGTGATCCTGGGAGAAGACGGCGAGAAGATGAGCAAGTCGCGCGGCAACGTCGTCAACCCGGATGAGTACGTGCAGACGCTGGGCGCCGATACCGTCCGAGTCTACCTGATGTTCATTGGGCCGTGGGATGGCGGGGGCCCCTGGAACAGCCGTGGCATTGAGGGCGCCTCACGGTTTCTGCAGCGCGTATGGACCCTGGTCACCGAGACGGCGGGAACTGGGAACAGGGAACAGGGAACCGGGAAGGCCCCGCGCGACGTCCGAGGCCCGAGGCTGCCCGACCCCCGCGAATTCGAGCACTGGAAGCACAAGACGATCAAGAAAGTGAGCGAGGACTTCGAGGGGTTCCACTTCAATACGGCCATCGCCGCGCTGATGGAATACGTGAACTACCTCTATCGGGTGAAGGACGAGTCTGCTCGATCGCCGGCCTGGGCGGATGCGATGGAGGCGCTGGTGCTGATGCTGGCGCCGCTGACGCCGCACCTGGCCGAGGAGATGTGGGAGCGGCTGGGAGGACGCTACAGCGTGCACGAACAACGCTTCCCGGTCTTCGACGAGGCTGCGGCGGCGGCGGAAACGGCGACGCTGGTCCTGCAGGTGGACGGCAAAGTGCGCGACCGTGTGCAGGTCTCTGCGGCAATCAACGCCGAGGATGCCAAGACGCTGGCGCTGCAGAACGCCAAGGTGAAGCAATTTGTCGATGGACATGAGATCGCGGACGTGATTGTGGTGCCCGGCAGGCTGGTCAATGTCGTCACTGGGCAAGCGAGCAAGCAGGCAAGCACGCAAGCGGAATAGCTCCGGGTGATATGCAGTGGCTTGCCTGCTTGCTCGCTTGCCAAAGAGGGGGTGATGCTGTTGGAACTCGCTTACGCAGGGTAGGGGAGCAGTTCGACTTCCGCGCCATCGAGGCCAGATGGCGCACGGCGTGGGCGGATGAGGATACCTACCAGACGCCTGCCGTCTCACCCGGCCGGAGCAAGCAGTACGTCCTCGACTTCTTCCCGTACCCATCGGGGGACGGGTTGTCTGTCGGTCACGCGAGGAACTACGTCCCCACCGACGTGCTCGCCCGATACTACCGGATGCGTGGGGTCGCCGTCCTGCATCCGATGGGCTGGGATGCATTCGGGCTTCCGGCCGAAAACGAGGCTCTGTTGCGTGGCCGGCATCCCCGCGAGACCACCCGCGAGTATTCCGCCAATTACAAACGCCAGCTGCAGCTGATCGGCTGTTCCTACGACTGGACGCGGGAGCTGACGACCAGCGATCCCGCGTTCTACCGGTGGACGCAGTGGACGTTTCTGCTGCTGCTGCGCCGCGGGCTGGCGTATCGCGCGGTCGCCTGGCAGTGGTGGTGTCCCCGCTGCCGCACCATCCTCGCCAACGAGCAGGTCATCGACGGGCGCTGCTGGCGCCATCCGGACGCGCCGGTGGAGCGCAAGGCGCTGGAGCAGTGGTACATCCGCACCACCGCGTATGCGGACCGGCTGCTGGCCGACCTGGACGGGATCGACTGGCCCGAGTCGATCAAGGCGATGCAGCGGAACTGGATCGGCCGGACCGAAGAGCCGGGACCCGATGGCCCGGTCGTCCGGTATCGCATGCACGACTGGCTGGTCAGCCGCCAGCGATTCTGGGGAGCTCCCATCCCGGTGGTGTACTGCGAGCGAGACGGCGTTGTCCCCGTCCCGGCCGAGCAGCTGCCGGTGCTCCTGCCGGACGTTGAAGGCTACGACGTGTCGGGGACCGGGCGCTCGCCGCTCGACGCCATCCCGTCGTTTGTGGAGACCCGGTGTCCGCACTGCGGCGGCCCGGCCCGGCGCGAGACGGACACGCTGGACGGGTTTGCCGACTCCAACTGGTACTTCCTGCGGTTCGCCAATCCGAGCTATGATGCCGCACCCTGGGACCCCGAGGCCGCCGGCTACTGGCTGCCGGTGGACTGGTACGTGGGCGGGGCGGAGCACGCGGTGATGCACCTGCTCTACGCGCGGTTTTTCACCAAAGTGCTCTCCGACGCTGGAGTGGTCCCATTCACCGAGCCGTTCCTGCGCCTGCGCAACCAGGGCAGTATGCTCTCGCCGGCGGACGGGACGCGGATGAGTAAGTCACGGGGGAACGTGGTGACGCCCGATGAAGTCATCGACCGCTACGGGGCCGATGCTCTGCGGGCGGCGGTGATGCTCATCGGGCCGTTCGACCAGGACGCGACCTGGGACCCGGCCGCGATGACGGGCGCCTCCCGCTTCGTGCGCCGTCTATTCGGGGTGTTCGCCCGGGGCGCTGCCGCGCCGGACCAGCCGGCACCCCAGGGGGCCGATTCAGCTCCGATGCAGGCAGCGCTGGCCCGGTTGATCTCGATCGCGGGTCCGTCGATCGAGCGGCTGCGCCTGAACACGCTGCTCGCCGAACTCATGGCGTTCACCGGCGCGGCCTTGGAATGGGAACGGACCTGGGGGGGGACCCGCGTCTGGCGAGACGTGCTCGAGATCCTTGCCCGGCTGATCGCGCCGCTGATGCCGTTTGTCGCCGAGGAGGCGTGGCACCGATTGGGAGGAACGGGCAGTGTCCACCATTCCGCATGGCCGACGCTTGAACCCGGCGCGGCTGCGCCCGAGACGGTGCGCACGATCGTCGTGACCGTCGACGGCCGCGTCCGGAGCCGGTTCGAAGCGCCGTCGGGGACCGGCGCCGCTGCGCTGGTCGAGCTGGCCCGCGCTCAGTCTCGGGTGGTCGCGGCCCTATCGCAGCGCACGGTCACCGACACCGTAGTAGTGCCCGATCGGTTGGTGAACTTCGTCACTGAGGGGACGCGGGAACGGGGGAACGCGGGAACGGGGGAGATCAGACAAGAGTGAAGAGGGATCAAGGGAGAATCAGGGTTGCCTGATCCGTGTTCCCTTGATCCCTCGTTCCGTGTTCCCGTCGTTGCTTAGCGGACCGTGACCGTAAACTGCACCTGGCGCTGACCGCGCTGAGGATGAGTCGCGGTCACGGTGACGAGATACTGCGAGTTGGCGGCGATGATCGTGATCGGGACGTTCGTGTCGAACTTCCCGCCGCCGCCGGCCGTCACGATTTTCCGGCCGACCTGGGTGCCGAGGAACCACGTGACGACGATCTCGACCTGGGCGCCGCCCACGGTCTCGCCGGTCACCCGGATCGGGTTCCCCACAGTCGCCCCCGGCTTGGGCTGGGTTACGGTCAGCCGCATCTCGCCGGTGGTCGTACCGCCGGAGACGATGTTGATCTCCCACGCTTCGCGCGTGGTCGGGTTCAGCCGCATCTCGACGCTCTGGCCTACCTGCAAGGCGTTGACGCCGTTGGCCGCCCGGGTGCCGTTGGTCAGCACGACGACTGCCGGATTCCACTTGATCGAGCGGCCATCCCTCAGCACGAGGGTCATTCCGGCTCGAGCAATCGCCTCGATCCTACCCGTGGTCATCAGGTAGGTCGCCCGGATGCGTGTGGCGACGTCATTCGCGAACGTCACTTCCGCGTCGTCTCCCGGCCGCAGCGCCGCGACGCCGACGGACCCGCCTGCTCCGGTGCTGCTCTCCACGCGCGTAATCGCGGTGTCAACAGTGACCCGCACGCGGTAGGCGATGTTGCCGGACTCGACGGTGACCGTCGGGTAATCCTGCGCCGTCTGGGCCAGGACCACTCCGGTGATCACACCTTTCACCGTCTGCCCACCGGGGGGACCCGGCGGTGGCGGAGGGGGTGGCGGCGGGCCGCCGCCCGTGGTGGTCGTAATGATCACGGAGCGGTTTGCCGCATCGTATTGGACGTTGGCGCCGAGCGATTCACTGATGAACCGCAGCGGCACCAGCGTGCGTCCGCTGACGATCTGCGCCGGAACGTCCAGCGTGATCTGGGCACCGTTGACCCGTGCGACCCGGCTGCCGATCTGCAACTCCACGACCGTGGTGCCGCGGACGGCCCGGACGGTCCGGTTGGCGGGATTCCATTCGACAAATGCGCCCATCTTCTCGAAGATGCCGCGCAACGGGACCAGGACCCGGCTTCCGACGACAATCGGTGGCTGATCGAACTGCACCTGGTCGCCGTCGACGAACACTCGCACCGGGGTCTGGCCCATGACGGATCCGCCCAGCATGGTCACCGTCAGGACGACGGCAAGCGCCAGGGCGTACAGCGTGTTCATCCGCATATGTCATTCCCCCTTTCTGTTACTCACAGCAGCGGCCCGGTGCGATTATCGCACCGGGCCGCCGTGCCAGACAAGTGTGTCGCTGAGCGTGCGCGTGTTAGATTTAGCGTCCTGCCGCGCTCAGCTGCTCTCCCACGATCCGTGCCGCTTCCGCGTACGTGATCCACTGGCCTGTCTGCTGGAAGACCAGCCAGCGGAGGTAGCCGGGCAGCGACATGAAGTTCGCCTCGGGCGAGAACGGCTTCAGGCTCGACACGTCCGGATACTGCTGTGCGAGTGCTGGAGCCACGGTCACCGCGAGGACCAACGTGGCCAGGAGCACCACAATTAAGCCTCGGTATCGCATTTGCCTTTCCCTCCTCGCTTGTTTGGAATTCAACCGCGTATACGTTGTACCCGACGCTCTCCCGTCTATTTCCCCGCGCCGCCTGCGCCCAAACCTGCGCCGCCCTTGCGGCGGATGCGTGGGAGCAGTATGGTGTGGATATATCACTGCCGGAGGGCACGCCGTGGAGCTGCAGTCTCCGACACCGCAGGATACCCACCTTGAACGCATCGAGCTGACCATCCCGGGACGCCCGGAGTACGTCGCCGTCGTGCGGCTGGCCGCGGCGGCGATCGCCGGCCGGATGTCCTTTACCTTCGACGAGATCGAAGATCTGAAGGTCGCTGTCGGCGAAGTGTGCTCCTCGGCCATCCTCTCGGGTACGCCCAAACTGCAGATCTCGTTCGACGTCCGGCCCGAGCAACTGGACGTGACGGTGAGCCACACGCCGGCCGCGGCGCCGCGCCCGCGGCGCGAGCAGGACCTCGACAAGCTGCTCGTGCAGGTGCTGATGGACGAGGTGGTGACCACCACCGACGGCTCCGGGCACCTCACGCGGATGTCGAAGCGGGTCGCGAAATCCTAGCGTGATACGGCGGCGATGACGGTGCGCTCACCTCGAAAGCGGCAAGACCGCGACGCGCTGAGGGAACTGTTTAACGAATTCGCCCGCTCGAAAGATCCGTCGATCCGCGAGCAGCTGGTGCTGGCGCACGGCAGCCTCGCCGCCTACCTGGCCCGCAAATTCGCCAACCGCGGGGAGCCGCTCGATGATATCACGCAGGTCGCGCAGATCGGGCTGCTGAAGGCGGTCGACCGGTTCGATCCGACCCGTGGGATCGAGTTCACCACCTACGCGACGGTGACCATCGTCGGCGAGATCAAACGGCACTTCCGCGACAAGTTCTGGGCCGTCCGCGTCCCGCGCCGCCTGCGCGAGCTGAACAACTCGTTGATGAAGGCGGTGGAGGGACTCGCCCAGCGGCTGGGCCGGTCGCCGACCATCCCCGAGATCGCCGAAGAAACCGGCGTGCCGTTTGAGGACGTCGTTGAGGCGTTCGAGCTCGGACGTGCCTACAGCCCCGCCTCCCTCGACGCCGAGCTCGGCGAAGGCGCCGACGAACACGCGTCCTCGCTGATGGACTACCTGGGGACCGAAGACCCGGAGATCGAGCGCCTGGAGGACCGGCACACGCTGGAAGGCGCGCTGGCGACGCTGCCGGACCGGCAGCGCGAGATCCTGCAGCTGCGTTACTACGACGGCCTGTCGCAGTCGGACATCGCCAAGAAGCTCGGCATTTCCCAGATGCACGTCTCGCGTATCCAGCGGGACGCGCTGCGACGGCTCCGAGGACTCATCGAAAGCTAGGACTGCCCGCCGCCCTCTGGAAAGTCAGTTCGACCGTCGTGCCCCCAGGGCCCGAATGCGTGCGGAGGGCGTCGGCGAACCCTTCCATGATCCGGGTCCCGCGCCCGCGCCCCCGCTGCGTGGCCGTCCGCCACTGCCCGCGGTCGGTAACCTCGACGACCAGCGATGCACCGTTCGGGCGGGCGCGGATCCGGAGGGCGTCGGGGGTCCCCCGGTAGGCGTGTTCGACGGCGTTCAGCGCGGCTTCGCCGACCGCGATGACGATGGCTTCCACCTGCTCGCTGCCCAATCCCAGCCGCCTGCCGTAGCCGCGTATCGCGCGCCGGACGCGCTGAAGACTGTCCGGTGTCGCGGGCAGCACGAATTCCAGCGGCGCGCTTTCCGACGCCGTCTCGACGAGCAACACCGCCACGTCGTCGGCGTGCCGGGTGCCGGAGAGCACGTCGCCGGCGATCCTCCGGACGGCCTCGGCGACCGGCAGCGCTTGGGTGTTCCGCGCGGCCTGCTGGAGACGCCGTTCCCCCACCGTGGCATCACGCGTAGCCTCCACGAGACCATCCGTGTACGCGATGAGCCGCGTGCCCGGAGTGAGCATCATCTCTCCGTCGCGGTACCGCGTCTGTTCGGAGAATCCGACCGGTGGACCGGTTGAGCCGACGAGTCTCGTGGCGCCGTGGGGAGGCAGGATCAGAAACGGCGGATGTCCGGCTCCGCAGTACGTCAGGCGGCCGGCCAGCGGGTCGAGGACGCCGATCCACAGCGACAGCAGTTGGCCCTCTGGAAGCGACGACAGAAACCGGTTGACGCCGCCGATGATGTCGGCGGGGGCGCGTCCCTCCAACCCGTAGGCGCGTACGAGGTGGCGGACCTGTCCCATGACCGCGGCCGCGGGTACGCCATGACCGGCGACGTCGCCGACGGACAGCAGCAGGCGATCGTCGGGAAGGAGGAAGGCATCGTACCAATCGCCGCCGATGCCGGCGTCGGGGTCGGCCGGGAGGTACAGTGCCTCGAGAACGGCAAACGGGGGCTGCGGCAGGCGCGACGGCAGCAGCGCGCGCTGCAGCGTCTCGGACAGTTCTCCGGCCCGCCGCTGTACTTGTTCGAAGAGTTCGTAGCGGGATACCGTCAGCGCGAGGTGATCGGCGACGGGCTGCGCCAGCTGCGCGTGCTCGGGAGTGTAGAAGCCGCGCTGGGAATGACTGAGGTGCAGCGCGCCGATCACCCGGCCGCTGACCGTCATCGGGACCACCATGTACGAGCGGAGCCCGGCCGCGCCCAGCACGTCATCCTCCAAGTACTCCTGCGCCGCGGCCGTATCGTCGCGGATGTACGGCTGCCCCGTGTCGATGACCCAGCCGCGTGCCGTGCCGGACTTGGGCCCCTCCAGCGCGCTGATCGGTGGGTGCAACGGGTGGCCCGTGAAATACGGCGCGGTGATCGAGTCCGTGTCAGGGTTGTACAGGCTCACTGCCATCCGCCGGAACGGCACCAGTGTCTGGAGGATGTCGCCAAGTTCATCGAAGACGCTGCCGAGGTCCGCCGCCGTCGAGGCCATGCTGATCAGCCGGTTCACGGCGTCTACCCGCTGCACGGCCCGCTCCGCGGCCGCGCGGGCGCTGTGTTCGGCCGCGTAGAGGCGGGCGTTGTCGATGGCCGCACCGGCCCGGCGGGCCAGCTCTTCCGCCAGGACCAGGTCCGCCGGCTCGTAGGATCGTTCCGAGGGCCCAGCGACAAAGGAGATGGCGCCCAGCGTCCGACCTCTCGCCTGCAGGGGTACGATCATGTGCGACGTGATGCCGACGCCTGTGAGCAGGCGGAGATGTTCGGCGTCCACCGCGCGGGCGATGAGATCGGTGCCGGCAATCCGTGCCGCCAGCTCGGCGCGCCCAGAGTGCAGCACGCGGTAGATGGCATGGTCTGCCGGCGGCGGATACCGGCGCCGCAGCTCGCGGATCAGCGGCTCGCGCTCCGGCTGCGTGTGCGCCGCCGCGACCTGCCGCAGCGTTCCGTCGGCCGCCAGCAGATCCACGATGCACCAATCCGCGAGCGCCGGCACGGCGAGGTGCGCGACGTTGTCGAGGGTGGTCTCATAATCCAGCGATGCGGCCAGCACGCGGCCGGCCTCCGCGAGCAGCGCGATTCGCCAGCGGGCCCGTTCGGCCTCGGCCAGCGCGCGCGACTCCGCAGCATACCGCTGTGCGAGCTGGATCGAACCGCTGAGGATCGTAGCCAGCCGCTCGAGCAATCGCAGATCGCCTGCGCCAAACGCGCCGGGTTCCGTGGAGTCGAGTTCCATCAGGCCGAACGCGCGGCCCTGCCAGACCAGGGGCACCGCCAGGAAGGAGCGGACCGGCGTCGTGGGCCGCATCCCCTCGGCCACCACGTCATCGGAGATGAACGACGTTCCCTGCTCGACGACCTGCCAGGAGCGGCCGGGTCCCCGCTGCATGCGCTGGCCCAGGGCGCGGTCGGCGAACGGACCGCTGGCGGCCCGGATGACCAGGTCGTCGTCCTCGACCAGCGCAATCGACCCGCCGGTGAACCGAACGATCCGGCCGAGGTGTTCGAGCGTCGCAGAGAGAATCCGGGTCAGGTCGTGCTCGCCTGCGGCGGCGGCGGCGATGGTGTTCATCAATTCGGCTTCGACCAGCGCCCGGTCGAGCATTTCGGTGAGCGCCGACAGACGCCGCTGGATCGCCTCCGCCTCCGCGCGGGCCTGGCGTTCCGCTTTGTAGAGTTGGGCAACCTGCGCGGAATTGCGCGCGGGATCGGGGAGGGCGGCCCGTGAACCTGAAGGCGGTCTGGATGTGCGCTTAGCTTTGCGGGGCACTCGGCGCCCAGGATTGGGCTGCGCGCACGGCGTCCTGCTCTGTCTTGAAGATCGGGAAGACCTCGTGCAGCCCGGTGATGGTGAAGATCTTCTCGATCTGGGGCTGGATGAACACGAGACCCACGTTGCCGCCCGATGAGCGGGACTGCTTGAGGGCGGCCGTGAGGACCGAGAGGGCCGTACTGTCGAGATAAGTCGTCTTCATGAGGTTGACCACGAACCGCGCGTGTCCCTCGCCCAGGAGATCGGCCATCGCCGATTTCAGCTTCGGTGAAGTATAGATGTCCAGTTCCCCGGCCACATCCAGCACGGGGACGCCGTCGACAACGCGCACGTGCAACTGAACTTCCACGAGGGCCTCCTCCTGGTTTCTCTCTAAGCCCTTCACCGATCCGGCAGCGTACTCCTTCCCTGGTCAAATCGTTTGGCCCGGCGTCGTTAAGGATAAAACGATGGGTGATTCTCGTCGAAAGGAGGATTCTCAGATGCGAAACGTCCGGACTGTGTTCGTCCTGTGTCTGACGCTGGTCTTCCTGGCGGTGATGACGGGCATCATGTTTGCGCAAACCGAACCCCCGCCGCCAGGGCCGCCCGGACCGCCGGGACCGCCCGGACCTCCGGGTCTTCCTGGTCCCCCTGGCGCACCCGGTGCCCCTGGACAGCCTGGCCCGATGATCTTCGGCATCGATCAGACCACGGCCATCGTGATCGGCGTGGTGTTGGTGCTGGTGATCATTCTTGCCGTCGTGGCAGTGAGCAGGGGAGGCGGCTCGACGACCGTGAAGGCCGACTAGACGCTGTCGCTGGTAGAGAGACCGGGAACGAATCACTCCGGTCTCTCTTTATGTCTGGCCCGCCTGGGCTACACCCCCTCGGTCTGTGTGATGGTATAGTGGCGGCACGGGAGGGCGGGGTGAGCTATGCGGTGGCCGCGCGGAGAGCAGCTCGCGCTGCTGCTGGGGATCGCCGCGCTCGTGGCCGGGGGCATTGTCCTCCTGGCGGTGCGCCGACCGGCACCACCGATCCGGATGCTCGAGCCGCCGGCGGCTACCGAGATTGTCGTGCAGGTCGACGGGGAGGTTGTCCATCCCGGTCTGTATCGCCTGTCCCCCGGCGCGCGGGTGGCTGATGCGATCCGGGTCGCCGGCGGGCCCACCGCTGGTGCCGACCTCGAGGCCGTCAACGCGGCTCGGCCGCTGCGCGACGGTGAACGCGTCCATGTGGCGGCGCGGGGCCGCGAGCCCCAAACCGAGGGCTCATCCCGAGCCGTCAACGTGAACACCGCATCCGCGCCGGAACTCGAGTCCCTGCCGGGGATCGGTCCGGTGCTCGCCCGCCGGATCGCCGATCATCGGAGACGCCACGGGCCCTTCCGGCGACTCGAGGACCTGCTGCAGGTGCAGGGTATCGGTCCTGCGCTGCTGCGGCGGCTGCGCGCCGTCGTTCGGTTTGACTGACCCGCCGCCGGCGGAACTGTCCGGCCTCATCCCGCGTAAGGAGATGGCGAGGGAGGCCGGCGCGGAGATGAGTTGGGGCCCGAACTCACCGAAGGCGAACAGGCGACTCTTGAAGCGCTGGTCGAGCGGTACGGGCGGCACGTGTACAACATCGCCTACCGGCTGACCGGCCGTGACGCCGACGCCAAAGACCTGGCCCAAGAAGCGTTCATTCGGGTCTTTCGGGCGTTCCGGCGGATCGATCCAGAGGCCCGCCTGGAGAGCTGGCTGCACCGGATCGTTACCAACCTGTATATTGACTCGCTGCGCCGGAAGCCCAAAGCGCGCATCGAATCGCTGGACGTGCCGGTGACGACGGCGAAAGGCGGCGAGGTCACGCGGGAACTCCCCGATCCGGGCTCCGGTCCGGAGGCGACCGTGATGAATGCGCAGCTTGACGCGGAGATCCAGCGCGCGCTGGTGGACCTGAGTCTCGATCTGCGAATGGTCGTGGTGCTCAGCGACGTGGAAGGGTATTCGTACGAGGAGATCGGTCTGATGCTGAACGTTCCGGTCGGCACGGTGAAGTCCCGGCTGCACCGGGCCCGGAAGACACTGCAGGGCCGGCTCGCCGGCATGAGAGGGAGAGGGTAGGGTGAGGGTGAGATGAACCACTTCCGGGCGGAGCGGATGCTCTCTGCTCTGCTCGACAACGAACTGACAGCCGACGAAGCAGCGGACGTCCGAGCGCACCTCGCCGCGTGCGAGTCGTGCCGCGGTGAACTCGACCGCCTGGCCCGCGTGAAGCGGCTGCTGGCCGCGCTCCCCGAACGGGAGCCGCCGGCCGCCTATTGGACCGATCTGCGGGCGCCGGCCGCCGCACCGGCCGCGGGGACCACCGTCTGGGACGCGTTCCGCACGGCGTGGCGCCGCCCTGCTGCGGCGCTGGCCGCGGCGGCCGCGGTCGTCCTGCTCGTCCTGCTTCCGCTGGTGAAAGGCCGCGTGGACCGTCTGCGTGCGGCTGAGATCGGCGTCGACGTCTACGTGCGAGAGTATGCGATCGCATCGGCCTACGATCCCTTTGCGGACCGCGCCTATCTGGGCCTGCTGATTGGAGACGCCGGGCGCGCGCTCATCGGCGAGCCGCGGCCCCAGCCGGGAGATCGGCAGTGATCGCTCGGACCGCCAGGACGGCGGCGCTCGTGCTGGCGATGGTACTCGCGACGGTCCTGCCGGCATGGCCGCAGGGATCGGGCGGCGTCCCCTCGGCTCAGGCGGTTGTCCAGGCGGTGCTGGACGCGCCGTCATTGATCGACTATGAGGGCACCAAGGTCATGTCGGCCGTCCGGGGCGATCGAGCGCAGACTGTGACCGTCCTCGAGTCGTACAAACGGCCCGGCAAGCTGCGCCTGGAGTTTCTGTCCCCCGAGTCCGTGGGGGCGCGGTTGATCGTCGACGACGGGGTGACGGCCTGGCAGTACGAACCCACCCTGCACATCGTCATCCAGGGGCCGTCCTTTGTCGGCGCTCGGGACGGCGAGACGCTGCGCGCGGTCATGGATCGTTACGAGCCCCGCGTGCTCGGCACGGAGGAAGTCATCGGACGTGAGACGCTCGTGCTGTCCCTGCGCCCGCGCGGGGGCACCACCTCCCGCCGGCTGTGGGTTGATCGCGCGACCGGGGTGCTGCTGCGGACCGAGGAACGGGACGGATCCGGCGACCTGGTGTTCTCCTCGTTCTTCACCCGCATCAGCTACAGCCTGAACCTGCCCTCGGCACTGTTCCGCTTCCAGCCGCCGGCAGGGGCGCGAGCGTTTTCCTTCTACCTCTCGGGCGATCCGGTCACCAACCGCGCGGACTTCCGGCGGCTGGCAGGATTCCCGGTGATCGCGCCTCCCGCGCTGGCCGGCGGCTACCGCTTTCTTCACGGGACCACGGCAGAGTACGGGGCATTTTCCGCGGCGATGGCGACCTACGGGGACGGGGTCAGCGCCCTGTCCGTATTTCAGACTCCGTCCGGCCGGATGGCGTTTCCGCAGGCCGGCGTCTCCGTTGTGCTGCCCGGCGGTGGAACGGGCCGATTGCTCGACCTGGGGTACTTCCGCATCCTGATGTGGGAAGCACGCGGACTCCGGCTGGCGGCCGTCGGTGTGCTGCCGCCCGCGTCACTGATCGCCCTGGCAGGCGAACTCACCCGCTAAACGGAAGCTACACAACGTAGCTTCGCCATGATCAGTGCGCTGACCCGAGGTCTGATCGCCGTGGTTGTGCTGGCCGCGATTCCTCAGTCCATCCTCCAGCTCCACCGCGACGCTGTCGTCGTCGATCTGCACAGCGATACCCTGCTCGCGGTGCAGAGTGGGGCGCGCGGAATCGGCAAGCGGTCCTCGGTCGGTCACATCGATCTGCCGCGTTTACGCGAGGGTGGCATGGACGTCCAGGTGTTTGCCGCGTTCATCCACCCGCGGGAATCCTCGCGCGGATTCGCCCGGGCGACAGAACTCATCGACGCATTTGACCGGATGATCTCCGAGCACCGGGCCGCGATTGGGCGCGCCACCACCGTGAGCGAGATCGAGGCGCTGGTCCGCTCCGGCCGCGTCGCCGCGGTCCTGTCGATTGAGAATGGGGATGCATTGGGCGGCAGCCCCGCGAATCTCGATACGCTGTACCGGCGGGGTGTGCGCGTCATGGGGCTGACCTGGAACGCCAGCAACGACCTCGCCGACGGCGCCCTCGAACACCGGCACAGCGGGCTGACGCCGCTGGGAAAGATGGTCGTGCGGCGCATGCAGCAGCTGGGGATCGTCGTCGACGTCTCGCACCTCTCCGAGAAGAGTTTCTGGGATGTGCTTGCCGCCACCACGGGTCCCGTGATGGCGACGCACTCCGATGCGGCTGCGGTGGTGCCGCATCCAAGGAACCTCACCGATGCGCAGCTGCGGGCGCTGGCCGGACGGGGCGGGCTGGTCGGCGTGAACTTCTACCCGGCCCACGCCGGAGGCGGGTCGATCGAGCGCATCCTTCGGCAGATCGACTACATGGTGAAGATCATGGGGGTCGAACACGTCGGCCTGGGCTCCGACTTTGACGGGTTCAACCAACAGGTGCGGGGCCTCGAAGACGTGTCGAAACTGCCCAACCTCACCGCCGGCTTAGCGGCCCGCGGGTACACGCCCGATCAAATCAAGAAGATTTTGGGCGGCAACGCGCTGCGGGTGTTCAAACAGGTCTGGGGAAAGTAACGGGCTTCGGGCATCGGCCATCGGGCAGGGCACTGCTTCTAGCAGTTCCTTATGAAGTTCCGAGGCCCGAAGCCCGAGGCCCGATGCCCGTGTTTTGCCCGAGGGTGATTGCCAGCATGGCCTCGCGGAGGATGGTGGCGGCGAGGATGGCGGTGCGGCCGGACGGGTCGTACGGCGGGGAGACCTCGACGAGGTCGAACCCGACGACGCGTAATTGCGACAGGCGGCGAACGAACGCGAGGAGATCCCGCGCGCTCACCCCTTCCGGTTCGGGGTTGCCGGTCCCCGGCGCATCGGCCGGGTCGAGCACGTCGATGTCGAGGGTGACGTAGACGCTCCGGCCGCTGAGCCACGCCCAGACCGGCGCCGGCACGTCCAACCCTCGGCTGTGATGACGCAGCGCTGTCGATGCGTAGGCGAACTCTCCGGCAGTGCCTGCGCGGACGCCGAGCTGGACGATCCGATCTCCTCCGATCGCATTGGCGACGCGCCGCATGACGGTGGCGTGAGAAGTAGCCAGCCCCTCGTAGCTGTCACGAAGGTCGGTGTGGGCGTCGAGCTGGAGGACGACGAGATCTCCTCCAGCGGCGGCCGCGGCTTCAACGGCGCCCAGGGTCACCGTATGTTCCCCCCCCAGCACGAAGGGCACGGCTCCTGCGGGAACCGAGCGAAGCGAGCGGGCCACCGCTGCCGCCATCGCCTCCGGCGACCCATCCGGCACGTCGACATTTCCCAGATCTGTCAGGGCAACGTCATCGAGTGACGCGCCCAGCACCGGGCTGTACGTCTCGATGCTCTGTGAGGACCAGCGGATCGCATCCGGCGCATGCCGGCTCCCAGCCCGAAACGTCGAGGTGCCATCGTAGGGGACGCCGAGGAGGATGAGCGCCGGGTGCGGATGGGAGCGGGCGGCGAGAAAGGCCACGACGTCAGCGGTCGCGATCGAACACCGGAAGCGCAGGAAAGACCAGCGCCGCGTGGTGAGTGGCGGGGGAGTAGAATCGCGTCGCGATTCCACTCATCCGGTTCGCGATGGTCTCAGGCGTCACGGAGCGTGGATCGGTCCGGCGAGAGGCGCAGGTGAAGCCCCATAACACGCCCGGGTACGATGGCACCGCCGCCCAAAACCGGGCCACGACCGGAAAGCGGGCGCCCAGTGCCCGGGCGACCTGCGCCCCGAGGGACTGCTGGTACAGGAGCGAGCCGCTCTGGACGGCCAGGACGCCCTCGTCGGTCAGGACGCGGGCGCAGGCCGCAAAGAACTCGTCAGCGAACAGCGCGAGGCCCGGTCCTTTGGGGTCCGTCGAGTCCACCGCGATGCAGTCGAACCGCTCGTCCGTTGTGCGCACGAACGCGATGCCATCTTCGAGCAGCACCCGCGCCCGGGGGTCCTCGAACGCCCCGGCGCTGATCCCGGGCAGGTACCGGCGGCTGGCGGCGATGACTTCGCCGTCGATGTCGACCATCGTGACCGTCTCCAGTGGATGTTTGAGTGCCTCCCGCAGCGCGCCCCCGTCCCCACCGCCGATGATCAGCATCCGCTTCGGCTGCCGGTGCGTCAGCAGGGCCGGGTGCACCAGCATTTCGTGGTAGATGAATTCGTCGCGTTCGGTAGTTTGCACCGCGTCATCGAGGATCAGCATCCCGCCGAACACTTCACTCCGCGCGATCTGGATGCGCTGGTAGGCGGAGCGGCGGTCGTACAGCATTTCGTCGATCTGGGTGCTCTGGGCAACGCCGGGGCCGACGACATCTGAGATCCACTCGCTCATACGCTAACCTCCAACGACGGGATCATAGGGATCACGGGGATCAGAGGGATCAGCAAACAGGAACGACTCGACGGAGGGTTTCCCTTGATCCCCCTGATCCCTGTGATCCCAGCAGCAGTAGTCTTTTGGCTACTGCCAAAAGACTACTGCTGCGATGGCGCAGCCGATCCGCTGCACCACGTGCTCCCGGCCGGCCACGACGATCTCGCGGGTGCTCAAGCCCCGCAGCGCCATCGCTTCTTCGACCATGCTGCGCACGATCGCTTCGGCATTCTCGCCGGTGCCGGTATGCTGGTATTCCATGATGACGCCGTAGCTGTCGGAGAAGCCACATCCGACCGCGGCGGCGATGCGCTCCCCTGGGGTGTGGCTGGTAATCCTCGAATACACCGCCGGCGTCAGCATCCCCGGGGCGAACTCCGGTACCGCGACGACTCGTATATCGGAGGGGAGAATACTGGTGACGCGGATGAAGTTGAGGTTGGCGATGCCCGCATCCATCAGCGCCCGGTCGAACGCGGTCAATTCCGTCCGTCCTTCACCGCTGCCGGCGACGACGGACAGCGCTTTGGGTCGTTCCCACATTGCTGGCGCACCTCCGCGGGCTATCCTTCTTCCTGCTGGGGCGAATGGCTCCTTCCGGCGGGCATGATTTGAGAAGTCGGCGGTATCGTGGAAGAATAACATGGAGGAGTCAGATGATGAAGCGCGTCCTGGCAATCGTGATCCTGGCGGCCGTTGTTGCGCCGGCGATGGCGTTCGCGCAGAGCTCGGGCAGCAGCCTCCCCGCGCTCGGGTACGCGGCCGCCGTCGGCGCGGATTTCGCGGCGCTGCGGCGCAGCGGCGCGGCATGGGTGAAGCTCGTCGCCGACTGGTCGGCGCTGGAGCCGGTCAGGGGCCAGTTCGTCTGGAAGCCCCTTGACGACGCCGTCGCTGCGGCGACGAGCGCCGGTCTGCGGGTCGTCCTGGTCCTTGCCTACACGCCGAAGTGGGCATCGCTGGCGACCGGCCCGGAGCTCGCGAATCCGAGCATCTACAGCCGGCAGCCGGCCAAGCGATCGGCCGACTGGCAGGCGTTCGTGACCGCCGTGGTCAGCCGCTACAAAGCGAAAGTCCAGGACTGGCAGGTTTGGACCATCCTCGGGCTTCCGTCGTTCCGCGGCACGGCATCGGAATATCTCACGCTGGTGCGCGGCGCACGGGCGAAGAGCAAAGCGGCCGATCCGCGCAGCCGGATCATCCTGACCACGCCGGCCGGGATGGACCTGGCGTTCATCAGGCGGGCCCTGACGGACGCTGGTGGCGCGTTCGACGCCATATCGCTGAACCCGCACGCCATGCCCCCAGAGGCATTCACGAGACCGCTGCGGGTCCTCCGCGCGCAAGTCCTGTCCAAGCAACCGAAGGGGTTGTCAGTGGAGTGGGATCCCCGCGCACTCGGTGAGCGCAGCACCTGGCCCGGTCTGTTCGTGAAGGCCATCGCCGTGAGCCGCGCCTTCGGCGCGGGCCACGTGTTTTGGGCCGCCCCGCCCGCCGCCGATCTCGACGCCGCCAGGAAGACGTTCGAGGAGCGCGTCGGCGGGAGGGCGTTCATCGGGTATCTCCAGCGCCCGGGGATCATGGCCCTGCTTTTCGGCGACGGCGAGAGCTCGATGGTGGTGTGGAGCGCCGGCGGCAGAGCGCAATTGCAGGTCGACGCACCGGCGGCGGTCTATGCGACCACCGGCGAGCCCCAGCAGCAGAGCGCTGCCAGCGGCGACCGGATCACGGTCACGGTGACGCCCGATCCGCTGATCATCACAGACGTGGGTGCCGGTCTCGTCGGCGAGGCCAAGTCCACGCTGGAAGCCCGAGGCCTGCCGCTGCCGCCGGGGGAACGCGATTACAGTGAGGCCGCGGTGGTCAAGGCCACCCTGGGGAAGTCGAACGTCGAAGACGGTCTGTACAACATGCCGTTCCGCACCCGCAAGAACGGCGCACTCGAGGTCGTTGAGGTCGATGGGGCGGAAGCCGTGCGGACGGATACCGCCAAGGACATCGTGTTCGTGTATTTTGACGTCGATGACTCGTTCCTCTTCTACGTGGACAACAAGACGGCGGTCGAGATCGCCGTCGAAGTGCGCGGCGCCAGCGCGAGCCAGCAGTTGGGATTCAACATCTTCTACGATTCGATGACCGGGTACCGGTTTACGCCCTGGCGGTGGGTCGAGGCGAAGGCGGGGTGGGTGACGTACACCTTCAAACTCACCGACGCCAATTTCGCCAATACCTGGGGATGGGATTTCGCGGTCAACGCCGTCGGCAACCGGAAGGAAAATCTGACGGTCCGCAGCGTCTCCGTGCGCAAATCGCCCAAACCTTAGGAGCACCCAGTTGGGTTTCGGAGGGGTCGGGATTGGAGAGCGCGAACGCTCTCTCATCCCGACCCTTGTTCGTGTGCGGGGCCGGGCGACGCAGGAATCCGACGACGAACGGGAGGGGTACGCGATGCGTAGCCACGGCCGAGGGCAGGCCACCGCGCGGCTGGTCGTGCTGATCATGGCCGCCGTGCTGGCGATCGGATACGTGCCGGTGACGGCTCAGCAGACGCCTCCGGTGCCGGCCTCAATCAAGGTCGGTGCGTTGTTTGACACTACTGGTCCCACCTCCGATGTCGGGGTGGACTATTCCAAAGGCGTCCTTGACGGGGTCCGGTACATCAATGAGGTCGAGGGAGGCGTCCGGGGACGCGTCAAAATCGATTTGGTCTGGTCGGATTACGGCTACCGTATCCCCGACGCGCTCTCACTCTACCGGAAGTACACGGACGTCGACAAGGTCAACGCGATCATCGGCTGGGGCACGGGGGATACCGAAGCCCTGAAGGGGCAGATCTCCGCCGATCAGATCCCCTACATCTCCGCCAGCTATTCCTCCCACCTCGACGACCCGTCGAAGACGCCGTATAACTTCTATCCGGTCAGCAGCTACTCCGACCAACTCCGGGCCGTCTTACGGTATCTCCGCGATCTCGCGACCGAGCAGGGCATCGCCAGGCCCAAGATCGTCTTCATGTACCCCGATCATCCGTATGGACTGGCGCCGATCCCCGCGGGGAAGGCCTATGCCCAGGAGCTCGGGTTCGAGGTCGGCCAGGACCAGATCGTGGCGCTGGCCGCATTGGAGGCACGCTCGCAGGTGCAGGCGGTGAAGTCATTCGGCGCGCACTTCGCCTGGATCGGAGGAACGACCAACTCGGCGTCGGTGATCGTGCGCGACGCCCGGGCCGCGGGACTGACCACGCGGTTCGTGGTGAACGTGTGGGGCTTCGACGAAAACATGATCAAGCTGATCGGAAAAGACGCCGAGGGCGTGATGGCCAGCACGCCGCACACGTACTACGGCGAACCGGCGGCGGGGCGCGCCAAGATGTTCGACGCGCTGCGCCGGTTCTACAACAAGCAGCCTGAGTTCACCTGGGGCACGACGCAGACTCCGTACATCGCGTCGTATGTGCGCGGCTGGCTGAACGTGCTGCTGCTGAAGAAGGGATTGGAGATCATCGTCGACAACTGGGCCACCTACTCGCGCCTGGGCGGCTTCAGCGGTCCGTCGGTGCGGTCGGCGCTGGAAACGCTCAGAGGCTGGGATCCGGAAGGGCTGGCGGCGCCGATTACGTTGACCCGCACGGATCACCGTCCCTCCACGACGACGCGCATCGTCACGGTCCGGAACGGTCGGGTGACGGTGCTCAAGAGCGTGACCATCGAGCGGCGCAGTGACTGGCTCGGATTCTGACTCGGAGGGGGAGGGCGATTCCCTCCCCCTTCCGAAACCTCCCCCTCCCCATACCGATGGTGCTCCCAGCAATCAGTGCTGCTCGGACTCGGCGAAGCCGGTCCTGCGCACGAGACGTGGGTGGTGCTAAGAGCGATGCTGACCGTGAACAACATCGAAGTCATCTACTGGGGCACGATCCTCGTCCTCAAGGGTGTTTCGCTCCATGTCCCCGAGGGCAAGATCACCGCGCTGATCGGGGCGAACGGGGCCGGGAAGACGACGACGCTGAAGGCGATCACCGGCCTGATCCGGCTTGAGCGCGGAGAGGTGACCCGCGGGAGTATCGAGTTCGGGGGAAGGCGCATCGAGAATCGTCTCCCTGAGGAGACCGCGCGCAAGGGCATCGTCATGGTTCGCGAAGGACGCCGCCTGTTCGAGGAGCTGACCGCAGAAGAGAACCTGCTCGTTGGAGCGGCGCTGAACCAGCGGGGGCGCGAAGTCATCGATCAGGTCTATGGCTACTTTCCGCGGCTCGCCCAGCGGCGCCGGGTGCGCGCCGGCTACCTTTCCGGCGGCGAGCAGCAAATGCTGGCGATTGGATGCGCGATGACGGCGGGGCCCCGGTTGCTGCTGCTCGACGAGCCCAGCCTGGGCCTGGCGCCGATGATTGCGCATGAGATCTTCGACCTCGTCTTGCGGCTGAACACTGACGCCGGCATGACCATTTTGCTGGTGGAACAGAACGCCCGTATGGCCCTCGCCCTGGCCTCGTTCGGCTACGTGATGGAGAACGGAAAGATCGTCCTCGACGGTCCCACCGCGACCCTGCGGGATGACGCGGACGTGGAGGAATTCTACCTCGGCATCCGCGGCGCCGATCGGCGGCGTTTTACCGACGTCAAGAGCTATAAGCGGCGGAAGAGGTGGCTGGCCTAGACCAGGCCGCAATCAGCCAAGCGTGCAAGCAATATGCAAGCAAACTGCCGGGTTGGCGGGTGTGTTCGAACGGGCTCGCTTGCCAGTTTGCGCGTTTGCGCGCTTGCTAGTAGTTGAAGGGCCAGAGGTCGAACCGCCGTTTCAGTTTCCGCAGCAGCATCGCTAGGCCGCCGGGTTCCCAGATCAGGAGCGCGATCAGAACGACCCCGAAGATGATCTCCCGCAGCGGCGTCGCGATCTTCGCGAAGGCCGGCACCACGGTGATCAGCATGGGCGCGACAATTCTCAGGCCGTCGGACAGCAGCCGGACGAATGCGGAGCCGAGGTGTGGCCCCCACACGCTCGTGAGCCCGCCGATCACCACCATGGCGACGAAGTCGATCGATGTGCCGACGTTGAAGTGCTCCGGAGTGATCAGCCTCGTGTAGTGCGCCCACAGGCTCCCGGCCACGCCGGCGTAGAAGGCGGCAATCCCGAACGCCAGCGTCTTGAAGTACAGTAGGTTGATCCCCAGCACCTGCGCGGCGTAGTCGCGGTCCCGGATCGCCATGAAGGCGAGCCCGATGCGGCTGCGCGCGAGGTTGGCGGTGA
Organism: bacterium; assembly: GCA_036004445.1. Classification (GTDB taxonomy): domain Bacteria; phylum Sysuimicrobiota; class Sysuimicrobiia; order Sysuimicrobiales; family Kaftiobacteriaceae; genus DASXUC01. The sequence goes on along the minus strand of DASYRL010000131.1, from coordinate 23,213 downwards.
AGATGCCGGCAGCCACCCAGATGACCAGCAGCAGGTAATAGAATTGCGTTTCGCCGGCAAGTTCCCACGGTCCGATCTGGGGCGCGGGGACGTTGATGGCGCCGACCCCGCCGAACGCGTGGATGATCGCGTACTCCGTCAAGAACTGAAAGGCCAGCGTCGCGATGGCAAGGTAGAGCCCTTTGATGCGCAGCGACGGCAAGCCGACGAGAGCGCCGAATACGAAGCTGATGGCGCCCGCCATCGGCATGGCCAGCGGGAACCACAGGCCCAGCCCGGGAAATACCACGCCGAACACATGAATCGTGGGGACCGCCGTACTCAACCTCGCGGTCAGGACCGCGGAGGAGTACGCGCCGATGGCCATGAAGGCGGCGTGTCCGAGAGAGATCTGGCCGGTGAACCCGGTCAGCAGCGTCAGCCCGCACGCGCCGATGGCGAAGATGCCGATGATGTTCAGCAGGTACAGGTAGTTGCGCAGCCACAGCGGCGCCAGCGCCAGGGCCAGCAGCACGGCGAGGAAGCCGGCGCGGTAAAACCGCGTGTCCAGGAGCGCCATGTCTGCGGCATACGTCGTCTTGAAATCGCCGGCCGGCCGGATGCTCATCAGAGCCGTTCGATGTGCTCCGTTCCGAAGAGGCCGTAGGGCTTGATCATCAGCACGATGAGGATGACCACGAAGGCCGTAATGTCCTTGAAGCCGTAGATGATGTGGGCATCGATGTAGCCGCCGGCGACGGACTCGATCACGCCGATCGCCAGCCCGCCGACAATGGCGCCCGGAATACTGTCCAGCCCGCCGAGGATCACCGCGGCCAGCGCTTTGAGGCCGACGAAGCCCAGGGCGAAGTTCACGCCCAGCCACAAGCCCAGCAGGATGCCCCCGACCGCGGCGGCGATTGCGGCGAACGCCCAGGCGTACGCGAACACCCGCCGCAGGCTCACTCCCAGCGTCGAGGCTGTCAGCTGTTCATTCGCCGCCGCCCGCATGCCGATCCCGACCAGCGAGTAGCGGAAGAACAGCCAGAATCCGACGAGCAGGATCAGCGCGGTGGCCGCGCTGTAGACTCCGACACGCTGGATGGTGATCCCGGCAATGCTCACGACGCCGGCGGGGAGCACCGGCGGGAACTGCCGGGTGTCGCCTCCCCACAATCCCACGATCAGTCCCCGCACGATGTATCCCAGCGCCAGGGTGACGATGATGACCGAGAGCAGGGGCTGGCCGAAGAGCGGGCGCATGATCACCCGTTCGATGAGGAATCCCATCGCCGCCGCGGCCAGCAGCGTCAGCAGCACCGCGAGCGGAAAGGGAACCACTCCCGCCAGCGCGATCGCGAGGTACCCGCCGAACAGGACCAGCTCGCCGTGGGCGAGGTTCAGGATTTTGGTCGACTTGTATAGCAGCGCGAACCCCAGCGCGATCAGCGCGTAGATGCTGCCCACGGCTAGCCCGTTGATCAGGCCGCCCAGCACGAGCTCGGTCACGATACGACCCCGTGAGTCGTGAATCGTGAACCGTGAATTGGAGACCTCGTCATCGCCGGCGAGGACGATTCACGATTCACGATTCACCGACCGGATGGCCAGCGTCGTCCGGACCTCCGCGGTCCGCCCGTCCTCGTACGTCACGTGGAAGGTGGCGTCGTACGTGCTCGCTCCTGCGCAGATCGCGTCGATCAGGGGCTGGTACCGTTCCGTGATGAACCGCCGCCGCAGCTTGCGGGTGCGGGTCAGCTCATCGTCATCGGGATGAAACTCCTTGTACAGCGACACGAAGCGGGAGAGCCGCCACTCCGGGCGCAGGCGGCGGTTCGTCTCTTCGACGATGCCGCGCAGCAGGTCGAGCACCTGCGATTTCTGCGACAGATCGGCATACGAGGTGTAGGCGATCCCGCGGTCCTCGGCCCATTTCCCGACGCTGCGGATCTCGATATTCAGGATCGCCCCCAGCATCATCCCGTCGGCGGAGGTGAAGACCATGGCCTCCTGGATGTACGGGGTGAACTTCAGCATCGCTTCCACAACCCACGGGCTCATCTTCGTGCCGTCCGCCAACGCGATCACGTCCGACATCCGGTCGAACATGATCACGTCCCCGCTGGGATCGAGCGCGCCGTAGTCGCCGGTGTACAGCCAGCCGTCGCGCAGGGCCTTCGCCGTCGCGTCCGGGTTATTGTGGTAGCCGAGAAAGACGCTGGGGCTGCGCTCGACGATCTCCCCGTCGTCGGTGATCCGCACCTCGGTGTTGGCGATGGGGTAGCCCATCGTCCAGAAACGCACCTGGCCGTCCCGGTGCACGCAGGAGATCCCCGCGATCTCGGTCTGGCCGTAGATCTGTTTGAGGTTGACTCCCAGCGCGTGGAAGAACCTGAAATAGTCCGGCCCCAGCGGCGACCCGCCGTTCCAGGCCACGCGCAGGTGGAGGAATCCGATCTTGTCCAGCACCGGGCGGTAGACCAGCCAGTACGCCGCCCAGCGGGCCAGGCGCATCCACCACGTGACCGGCTGCTGCTCCGTGCGGCGGTCCACGAGCCGGCCGCCCATGCGCAGCGCCCAGTCGAAGATGCGGCGGTGCAGCCAGCCGGAGTCCAGCATGCGCACGGTGACGGCGGTGTGCAGGCCCTCGTAGATCCGGGCCGGGGCAAAGGTGAACTGTGGCCCGATCTCGCGAAAGTCACGCTGGGCGGTCTCCGGCTCCTCGGGGAAGTTCACGGTAAAGCCAACCAGCTGGTGGAGGGTTGTGGAAATCATGATCTCGCCGATCCAGGCAAACGGCAGGTACGAGACGAATTCGTCGGACGCCGCCAAGTGCGGCTCCCGCTGGTAGAAGTCGCGGCCCTGGGCGATCAGGTTGTCGTAGGACAGCATCGACAGCTTCGGCAGCGCGGTGGTGCCGGATGTCTGGCAGAAGATGGCGACGTCACCGCCGCGGCCCGCGTCGATCTCCGCATCGAACGCGTCCGGCGTCTGCTCGTGCAGCGCCCGGCCGCGGCGCTGCACTTCGGCGAAGGGCAGCAGTGTGGGATGCCGGTACCGCCACATGCCGCGCCAGTCGTCGACGATGATGTGCCGCAGGTGGCTCAGGCGCGATTCCACTTCCAGCAGCTTGTCGACCTGCTCTTGATCCTCGCAGAAAATGATCGGTGCTTCCGAAAAGTCCAGCAGCTGCGCCAGCTGATCCGCGAGGCTATCTTGATACAAGCCGTACGTGACGCCGCCGACCGCCTGGGCGCCTAGTTCCGCATAAAAGAGCTCCGGGCGGTTGTCACCGATGATCGCCAGCGTCTCGCCGCGCCGGAACCCCAACGATTTCAATCCCAGGCCGAACGCGCGGGTCTGCGCAAAGTACTCACGCCAGGTGATGGACTGCCAGATGCCGAGGTCCTTTTCCCGGAACGCCACCCGATCCCCGAACGTATCCGCGTTGCGGCGCAGCAGTTTGGGGAGTGTATCATACCCCCGAGCCGTCTCCACGGGCGCGGGAGACGAACCGGGTGGGCGCTCGACGAGGACGGCGCGTGCGGCCATGGTTAGTGCCCGCCCGGGCCTTCGCCGATGTACGCGGTGATCACGTCGGGGTTGCGCTGGATCTCCGCAGGCGGGCCTTCGGCGATCTTCTTGCCGTAGTCCATCACGATGATGCGGTCGCACAGGTCCATGATCACGCCGAGATCATGCTCGATGAGGATGATCGGCACCCGCCGAACCTCCTTCAGCTCGAGGATATAACGTGCGATGTCAGCTTTCTCGTCGAGGCTCATGCCCGCCATCGGCTCGTCCAGCACGAGTAGCCGGGGATCCATGGCCAGCGCACGGCCCAGTTCAACTTTCTTCTGCAGACCGTACGGGAGGTCTGCCACCCGCTGGTCGCGGACGGCTTCGATCTCCAAAAAGTCGATGATCTCCTCGACGACCCGCCGGTGCGTGAGGTGCTCGCGTTCCGCCCACCCGGCGTAGACGCCACAGGCGACCACGCTCGCGCGCATGCGGATGACCCGGCCGGTCATGATATTGTGCATCACACTCATCCCTGGGTACAGCGCGATGTTCTGAAACGTACGCGCGATCCCCATCGCCGCGCGGACGTGTGGAGCGTGTCGGCTGATATCGGTTCCTGCGAATTCCACCGTGCCGCGGGAGGGATGGTAAAAGCCGTTGATGCAGTTTAGGACGCTCGTTTTTCCCGCCCCGTTCGGACCGATGATCCCGAGGATCTCCTGCCCGCCGTGCGTGAAACTGACACCGGCGATCGCGTGGATGTCGTGAAAGTGCAGGTGCAGGTCGTTGATACGCAGGATGGGATCTGTGGCGTTCACCTTGCCGTGTTCATTACCCGCCGCCAGGGGAACCTTCCTGTCGGGGCAGGAGAACGCGCGCCGAGAAACGGAAGACCAACTCTGATGGCGGCACCGGGCGCGGACATCTACCATCCGTCGGAGCGGCGTCCGCACGCGCAGCGGCTTCGCGAGCAGGAGGCGGCGCTCGGGCTGATGCTCGCTGCGGTGGCCGGATCGGCTCCTGCGGTCGCCGAGCAACTTGCCGCCGCGGGGCTGACGCCCGCCGAGGTGACGCTGGATCGGCTCTCCACGATCCCGGTCGTGCCGAAAGCGGCGCTCCCGGCTCTGCAGGCGGCCCGCCCGCCGTTTGGTGGGTGGCTGGCCGTTCCGATCTCCGCTCTGCGCCGGATCTTCGTCTCTCCGGGGCCGATCTTCGATCCGGAAGGACGCGAAGAGGACTACTGGGGGTTGGCGCCCGCGTTGTACGCGGCGGGGTTTCGCGCCGGACAGGTGGTGATAAACACGTTTTCCCACCACCTCACCCCGGCAGGGTCGATGATGGACGGCGCGTGCGGCGCGCTGGGCTGCGTGGCCGTGCCGACGGGGGTCGGCAACCTCGAGATCCAAGCCCGGACGCTGCTGGACGTGCAGGCGGTAGGATTTCTGGGAACGCCGAGCTTCCTGGCGGCGCTGCTGGACAAAACGCACGAGACCGGGTCGCGCTCACCGCTTCAGGTGGCATTCGTCTCCGGCGAGCCGCTGGCGGAGTCCCTGCGCGCTCGGCTGGAAACCCAGTACGGGGTGCGGGTGAGCCAGGGGTACGCGATCGGAGATGTCGGTCTCATCGCCCATGAGTGTCCCCCCCGAACCGGATTCCATCTGGTCGACCGGGTCATTGTCGAACTGATTGATCCGGCCACCGCCGCGCCCGTCGAGCCGGGGCAGGCCGGTGAGGTGGTGGTCACGTTTCTCAACCCCCATTACCCGCTGCTGCGGCTGGGCACAGGGGACCTCTCCCGAGTCGCCGGTGGCACGTGCCCATGCGGCCGCACCGCGCCGCGGTTGGAGCGAGTTCTCGGTCGAGTGGGAGACGCCGTGAAGGTTCGAGGCATCTTCCTTCACCCATTCGACCTCGAACGGGCCATGGCCGGACACCCCGAGATTGCGCGCTACCAGGCCGTGGTAACCCGCACGGGAGATCAGGACGTGCTCACCGTACGCGTCGAGCTCTCCGGCGGCGAAGGCGCCGCCGTGCGCGCGGCCGCGGCGCACAGCGTGCGGGAGCACACGCGGCTACGGGCCGACATTGCGGTCGTGCCGGCGGGAACAATCGGAGCTGACGACAGACGCATTCTCGACCAGCGGATCTGGGACTAACCCCGGGAGCCCGGGCGGAGATGATGACAATGACGGACTGTCTGTTTTGCAGAATTGTCGCCGGCGAGATTCCGGCCGAGCGCGTCTACGAAGACGCCAACCTGATCGCGATCCGAGACATCAACCCCCAGGCGCCCGTCCATATTCTGCTGTTGTCGCGGAAGCACCTGGCCTCCATCGCTGAGATTGACCTGGCCGATCCGGTCTTGATGCACACCCTGGCAGTTGCGGCGGCGAAGATCGCGGTCATCGAAGGCATTGCCGGACGCGGGTACCGGCTGCTCACGAATACGGGATCCGAGGGCGGCCAGGCAGTCGCACACCTGCACTTCCACCTGCTGGGCGGGCGACAGATGGGGTGGCCGCCCGGCTAACCCCATGACGGTGGAGCGCCCATCCACCAAGCCGCGGGTGGACAAACTCGGGGTGACTCCGCAGAGCCGCATCGCGATCCTCGGCGTCACCGAGCCCGGGTTTCGCGGCGAGCTCCGTGCCGCCGGCGGGCGGGTGGTCCCCGGTCGCGCCGGCGCCCGCCTGTCGCACGTATTCCTGCAAGCCGACTCCCACGCCGCTCTGCGGCGGATGGGCGCGGCGGCGCGGATGATTGCGTCCAACGGCGCCGTCTGGCTGGTCACCCGCGGGGGATCCCCGCGGTCACCGAGGCCGACGCACTGGCCGCGGGCCGCGGCGCGGGGCTGACCGACGTCAAGGTCGTCCGGTTTTCCGGCACGCATACCGCCCACAAGTTCGTGATTCCGCGCTCCGCCCGGAGGATGCCGTGACTATCGGCGTGCGCTATAATGACAGGAGTTTCGGGCCAGCACGTCGGCCCGAGCCCCCGCGCGGCACGTGCGCGCCCGGGTTGGTTCATGAAGGGGGTGGAAGGCATGACGGAGGTGCGCGTCGGAAAGGACGAGAGTCTGGACAGCGCGCTGCGCCGGTTCAAGCGCCAGGTCAAACGGTCCGGTATCCTCTCAGACGCCAAGCGGCACGAGCACTACGAGTCGCCGTCTGCGAAGCGCCGGCGAAAGATTGCCCGCCGGCGCCGGCGTGGGGCTGTCTAGATCTGCTGTCTGGCTGAAGCGTGCTGAAGGGGGACCTCAGTCCCCCTGTGTCTCGGAGGGGGAGGGCGATTCCCTCCCCCTTCCGAATCCTCCCCGTCCCCAGATCATGCTCCTACCGTGCAGTTGTGATGCTCGGACCCGGCGAAGCCGTGTCCTGGGCATGAGCACCAGGTGCGTCTCGTGACCCTCGCGCAGAGACTCCAAGAAGATCTGCATCGGGCCATGCGTGCCGGCGATACCCTGCGGGTGTCGACGATCCGGCTGGTCCGGGCGGCGGCGCACAACGTCGAGATCGAACGGGGCCGGGCGCTGCGCGACGAGGAGCTAGAGGCGGTGGTGGCTCACGAAGCGAAGCGCCGCCGCGAAGCGATTGAGGCCTTCGCCAAGGGGGGCCGCGATGACCTCGTGCAGAAGGAGTCGCTGGAACTGGTGATCCTCTCCGAGTACCTGCCGGCTCTGTTGTCGGACGCCGAACTCTCCTCCGTCGTTGCGGAGACGGCGGCCGGGTTGGGGGCCCGCGGTGCACGAGATACCGGTAAAGTGATGGCGGCCGTCATGCCCAAGGTCAGAGGTCGCGCGGACGGGGCGGTGGTCAGTCGGCTCGTGCGCGAGTGGCTGGCAGCCCATCCCCCGGAGTAGTCCCTCATGGCCACCCGACGCGGTCGCAAACCTGTCAAGCAGGCCCGCAGCGCGGGCGGGGTCGTCTTCACGCGCGACTCCGGGGTCACCCAGGTCCTCCTGCTGAAACACGAAAGCGGGAAGTGGATGCTTCCGAAAGGGACGATCGAAGCGGGCGAGACTCCGCAGGAGGTCGCCCTGCGCGAAGTTCGTGAGGAGACGGGGCTGTCCAACGTGCGGTTGATCTCCGATCTGGGCGAGGAGCGGTACTTCTTCTTCTGGCGCTCGGAAGACACGTACTACGACAAGACCGTGCACTACTACCTCCTCGAGTTCCTCGGCGGTGAAGAGCCCGTCCCGCAGACGGAAGAAGGCTTCGTGGCCTGTGAGTGGGCGTCGCTGGACGACGCCCTCGACCGCATCAAATACAAGGAGACCCGCGAGGTCGTGCGCCGCGCCAAGGAAGTGCTTGCTCACTCGGAGGGGGAGGGCGGTTCCCTCCGCCTTCCGAACCTCCCCCTTCCCTAATTCAGCTCTCGAAGGAGACGTCTGTGATGCTCGGACTCGGCGAAGCCGGCCCTGCGCATGTCACCTCACCATCCGTAGTCGCCGTGAATTGACAGATCAGAGATTCGAGGTAGACTTGAATCAAGCGATGACGGGACTCGCCATCCCTGAGCGACTTCGGGAGCGCCCGCTACAGCGCGCAAAGAGCCGCAGGGCGTGTCCCTGCGGAACGTGGGTGGTACCGCGGGAGCACATCGCCTCTCGTCCCTGGGGACGGAGGCGTTTTCGTTTGTGAGAGGTGCCGTGAGGTGACGAGATGACACAGCCCACTTGGCAGGCCGTCGCCGACCAGTTTCTCGAGTTCTTCGGGGAGCGGGGACACACCATCGTCCCTAGCTCCCCGCTGATCCCGGCGGACGATCCGACCCTGCTGTTCGTCAACGCCGGCATGGTGCAGTTCAAAGACACCTTCCTCGGGCGCGAGCCCCGCTCGTACCGGCGCGCGGCCAGTCTGCAGAAGTGCATGCGGGTCCAGGGCAAGCACAACGATCTCGAAAACGTCGGCCCGAGTCCCCGCCACCAGACGTTCTTCTTGATGCTGGGGAACTTCAGCTTCGGGGACTACTTCAAGCGCGAGGCGATTCGGTTCGCGTGGGACCTGGTGACCGGACGGTACGGGATCGATCCGGACCGACTGTACATCACCATTTTCGAAACCGACGACGAGAGCGAGGAGGGGTGGCGGGCGGTGGGCGTGCGTCCCGACCGCATCCTCCGGATGGGAGAGAAGACCAACTTCTGGATGATGGGCGATACCGGACCCTGCGGGCCGAATTCCGAGATCCACTACGACTGGGGACCGGAGCACTGCAGCTGCGGCCGGAGGGACTGCAGCGTGGCGCTCGACAACGACTGCACGCGGTGGCTGGAGATTTGGAATCTGGTCTTCATGCAGTTCGACCAGCACCCCGACGGCACGCGCACGCCGCTGCCCGCGCCCGGGGTGGACACGGGGATGGGCCTGGAGCGGATCACGTCGGTCCTGCAGGGGGTGAACGACGACTACGGGACGGATCTCTTCGTGCCGATCATGGATCGTCTGCAGACGATCTTTGGTCACTCCGATGCGCAGCGCGCCGAGCACCGGATCGCCTACCGCGTGATGGCTGATCACGGCCGGGCGATGACCTTCCTGATCGCCGACGGCATTCTGCCCGGCAACGAAGGCCGCGGCTACGCGCTGCGTATGATCATGCGGCGGGCGATGCGGTTCGGCCGGACCGCCGGTGGCGCGCGGCCGTTCCTCGCCGACCTGGCCCGCGCGGTGATTGCCGAAATGGGGGACCGGTACCCGGAACTGCTTACCTACCGTGGGCTGATTACGTCGTCGGCCGCGGCCGAGGAGGAGCGGTTCGCAAATACGCTGACCGGCGGGCTCGCCCGACTGGAGGACCTTCTTGCGAGCCTCGCCGCGCGCGGCGCGCGGATCGTTCCCGGCGCCGATGTCTTTCAATTGTACGACACCTTCGGCTTTCCCGTGGAGATGACACGGGACATCGCCAGGGAGCGCGGGCTGGAGATCGATGAACCCGGGTTCGAGCGGGCGATGGCGGAACAGCGAGAGCGCGCGAGGGCCGCGGCGACCTTTCGGCCGGCGGCCGATCGCCGAAGCGCCGCACTGGCCGATCTTCCGCGGACGGAGTTTCTCGGATACCGTCGCCATTCGGCTCGGGCGACCGTTCAGGCCGTCCTGGTCAATGGGGAGCGGGTCGATGACGCGGTTGCCGGTACCGACGTGGAGATCGTTGTGAACCATACGCCGTTCTATCCCGAAGGCGGCGGGCAGGTCGGCGATACGGGCACCCTGCAGGCCGCCCGTGTCGAAGTCGCCGTGCGCGACACGCAGCGGACGCCGGGGGGGGTGATCATCCATCTGGGATCTGTCGTCCGCGGCCGGCTGCCGGTAGGCATGAACGTCCGCGCGCAGATCGATGAGCCGCGCCGCTGGGACATCATGCGCAACCACACGGCGACCCACCTCTTGCACAAGGCGCTGCGGGAGATCCTCGGCGAGCACGCCCGGCAGGCCGGGTCACTGGTCGCGCCGGACCGGCTGCGGTTCGACTTTACCCACCTGTCCCCCCTGACTTCGGAGCAGCGGCAGATGATCGAGCAGCATGTCTACGATCACGTACTTGCGGACCTGCCGGTGCGGGCGACCTGGATGAAGCAGGAAGACGCCCTCGCATCCGGTGCGATGGCGCTGTTTGGCGAGAAGTATGGCGAGCAGGTCCGGGTCGTGACGATCGATGACGACAGCAGGGAGCTGTGCGGTGGCACACACGTGGCGCGAACGGGACAGATTGGGTTGTTCAAGATGACGTCGGAGGAGGGCGTCGCTGCGGGTGTACGCAGGATCGAAGCCGTCACCGGCCGCGGTGCGTACGCGCTCGTGGTCCAGCAGGAGCGGATCCTACGGGAGGCAGCGGCGGAACTCAGGGTCGCACCTGGGGAAGTGTCCGATCGAGCGCGACAGTTGCTCGATCAAATCAGGGAGTATGAGCGGGAGCTCAGAAATGGCGCGATGTCGTCCGACGCGAGAGAGGACTTTGTCAACCAGGCGATCGCGCAGTCCCTTATGGTAGATGGGGTGCGGTTTGTCATTGGAAAGGCCGAGACGCGAAACCCCACCGTCATGCGCAGGCTGGCAGATACTCTTCGCGACAGTCTAGACTCCAAGCACTCGCCGGCGGCAATCGTTCTGGGGTCCGACAGTAACGGGCAAATCATCGGGACGCGGACACGGCACACGCCTCTGCCATTCGATCTGCACATGGGGAAATTTGTCCAAGCTCTTGCCGCAGACTTTGGAGGCAGCGGCGGAGGACGTGCAGATTTTGCACAGGGTGGGTTGAAGGATCCAACAAGAATTGACGACCTGCTAGACCAGGTGCGGGATGAGGACAAGCTTCGACACTACCTGAAGAGGCTGGTGTGAGAATTCTGGCTTTGGATATGGGCACGCGGCGGATCGGCGCCGCCCTGTCCGATCCGACCGGTACGATAGCGTCGGCGCTGGAGGTCATCCCTGCCGACAGCCGTGCCCGCGTGATCGCCCGCGTCGCGCGGCTGGTCGCGACCCACGACGTCGCGCGCGTCATCATCGGGCTGCCCATCCGGCTCGACGGCACCGAGGGGGCGGAGGCACGGCGCGCCCGGCAATTTGCGGCGGCGCTGCAGCAGGAGATCGGTCTCCCGGTCGAACTGCTCGACGAGCGTCTTTCTACGGCCGAAGCCGAGCGCGCGATGCTGGAGGCGGATGCGAGCCGGGCGCGGCGGCGTGAGCGCCGGGATGCCGTCGCCGCGGCGCTCATTCTGCGGCGCTACCTGGACGGCCAACGGCGGGAACAGGAACCAGGGAACCGGGAACAGGCTGAAGACCACAGCGAGGGTGGGGGCCCCCAGGGCTAGACGGCCGACGGGAGATAGCGAGAGAATAGGTCGGGTGGACGAGGTGAGCCGTTCCCTGTGCGCGGTTCCCTGTTTCCGAATGTGTAGGGAGGTGTTGTGTGCCAGAGCCAGGTGACCCCATCACGCTTGTCGATGCGGATGGCGAATCTCACGAGTTCAGCATCGTCGACGTCATTGAAGTCAGTGCCCGGCGGTACGCGATCCTCCAGCCCGCCGATGAGGACGAATCGGCTGTCGTGTTCCGCGTGGAAGACGACACCCTGGTCGCCATCGAAGATGAAGAGGAGTTTGATCGTGTCCTCGCCGCCATCCAGTCGTCGGACGAGTTCGACGACGTCACCGTGACCGACGAAGATGAGGACGAGGACGAAGACGAAGACGACGCTGAGGACGACGTCGAGGACGAGGATGACGAAGACGACGAGGATGACGAAGGCACGATGTAAGGCGGTCTAACCCCCGGTGCCCCGGTCGTCCACACTCCGCCGCGCCGGGCTGGCCGGGGGGATCATGCTCGTGCTTGGCGCGCTCGCCGCGGCAGCCGTCGGCGTCACGCTGGCGCCGGTCGATCGCACGGGTTCCCCGATCCTCATTGACGTTCCTCGCGGCGCCACCTCCGAATCGATCGGTGACCTGCTCTATGCGTCGGGACTGGTTCGCAGCGGGCGGGCGTTCGCGATCGCGGCGCGGCTGAAACGCGTCAGCGGCTCGCTGCAGGAAGGCGAGTACCGGCTGTCTCCCGCGATGCCCCTGCTTGACATCGTGGACACCCTCGCCCGCGGCGACGTGGTGCTGCGGCGGGTCACCATCCCGGAAGGGTTCACCGCCGACGAAATCGTCGACGGTCTCGTTGCCGCCGGAATTGGGACTCGTGCGGGTCTGACCGACCTGGTGACCGGTCGAGCGTCGCACTTTTCCTACCCGTTTTTGCAGGAGGATCCCCAGCGGCCCTTGGAGGGGTACCTGTTTCCCGACACCTACCTCATCCCGCGCCACCTTTCCGACCGCGACGTCATCGACCTCTTCCTGCGGCGCTTCGCCGCCGTCGTGGTGCCGCGGTGGCGGGAGACCGCGCCGGAGCGGTCGTTGCGCCAGGTGATCATCATGGCGTCGCTGATCGAGCGGGAGGCCAAGGTGCCCTCGGAGCGTCCGGTCATCGCGAGCGTCCTGTACAACCGGTTGGCACGGGGGATGCGTCTGGAAGTGGACGCGAGCGTGCTGTACGCGCTGGGCCGGCATAAAGATGTGGTAACCTTCGACGACCTCAAGGTCGACTCGCCGTACAATACCTATCGGTATGAAGGGCTGCCGCCCGGTCCGATTGCCAACCCGGGGCTGGCCGCCATCGCCGCCGCGCTGCAGCCCGCGCAGACGTCGTACTTGTTCTACGTCGCCAGGGCGGACGGGTCACACGTGTTCTCCCGGACGTTCGCCGAGCACCTGATTGCGATCCGGAAATACCGGGGGCGATGAGGGGGGGAATCCTTGGCGTGGCGATTCGCTGGGTGACGCCCGACCGCGCCGTACCGGCCGTGACGGACGTCGACATCGACGAGCTGGCCGCCTCCGGGATCAGCGGCGTCATCCTCGATCTCGATAATACGATTGTGGCGTGGGATGCCGCCGCTCCCAGCCCCGGCGTCGCGGCGTGGGTCGAACGGCTGCTGGCTGCCGGATTGAAAGGTTGCATCGTGTCGAACAACCTCACCGGACGCGCGCGCGCCATCGCCACCGCGCTGGGCGTCTTTGTGGTGATCGGCGCGATCAAACCGGCCCCATGGGCGCTGCGCCGTGCCATGCGGCTGATGGAGACGAGTCCCCAGACCACGGCGCTGATCGGGGACCAGCTCTTCACGGACGTCCTCGGCGGGAACCTGGTGGGCATGCAGACCATCCTCGTCGAGCCGCTTTCCCGAGCTGAGTTTCCCACGACGAAGATCGTCCGGGCGCTGGAGCGGACGATTCGGGCGAAGGTCCTCCGCGGAATCGCGGAATCGCGGAATCGCGGAAACCAGGACGGCCCCTCCTCCTAGGCGGGGGTCCGGCAGTCCGCGTTTCCACGTTTCCGCGTTTCCGTGTTTCCGGCCCGCGCCTGTTGCACACCTCCCGTAGCCGGACTAGGGCAGCCCGTTGCGCGGGTATGTGTGCTATGATGCCCCAGGTGAGTTGGCGAAGGCGGGGCTTTGCTGTGCTCGGCGCGGCGGTTGCCGTGGCCGTGGCGTGCCTTGCGGCGGTTCCGGCGGCCGAGGCCGCCGTATCTCCGTTCGCGCAGGCTCGTCAGGCCGCGCTCGCGGGCCGTCATCCCGACGCCATCCAGCTTCTGCGCGTCCACCTTTCCGCCGCCCCGCGCGATGCGGCCGCCTGGGTCTGGCTTGGTGCGTCGTACTATCAGCTCAAGCAGTACCAGCCGGCTGCGACGGCGTTCAGCAACGCGGTGTGGCTCGCGCGGTCCCCGGATATGGCGCTGTGGCAGGGCGCGGCCTACGTGGCGCTCGGGCGCCCCGACGCGGCCCGCACGGCGTTCATGTACGCTGCGCGGAACGGCCGGCCGCAGACGAGGTTCGTCGCCGGGCAGTGGCTGCGGGCGCTGCAAGGCCGCGTGGTTGCAGTGCTGAGCGAGCCGGCCCGTCCGGAGGCGTACGCCCACGTCGTACGCTGGTACAATCCACGCCTGTCTGCAGGGCAGGTCGACGCCATCGTCCGCAGCGTCCTCTTCTACTCGGACCGGTTCGGGGTCGATCCGCGGCTGATGATGGCGTTGATCGCGATCGAATCGGGCTTTCAGATCACCGCACGGTCACCCGTGGGGGCCTACGGGCTGGGCCAGCTGATGCCGGCCACCTGGCGGTCGATCGGCGTCCACCCAGCCGATCCCGTCGCCAACATTTACGCCAGTGTACGCGTTCTGCGGAGCAATCTGGATCGATTCGGGTTCAATATCCCCCTGGCCCTCGCAGCGTATAATGCCGGCAAGGGCAGCGTCGAGCGGTACGGGGGCATCCCCCCATACTCCGAGACTCAGTGGTACGTCCGCAACGTCCTTGCCCTTTACCTGCACCTCCGGGGGAGTTAGGATTGGCCTCGGAATTGCTTCCAAACTTACAGTAAAGTTCGAAGCCAGGCAGGAGGAGAGTTCCTGCCCGGCCTCGAAAAGTAACTTAGCCAGAAGATTTGTAGAAGTCCATTACCGTCCTCGCGAAAGGGCAAACCCAGGGCAACCTGGGGGCGCAAAGCTGCGGGGTCTTCCGGGAAGGATCCGGAAGGTCAGCCGGGCTGCCGACGTGGATGTCTGGTGTCCCCCTCGGCGGTCCCGAAGGGGGTTTTGTTTTGGCGAGGCCAGGCGGCGACAGTTCGGCCGCGCTCTTTCGGGCCTACCGGGACGAGCGCACAGACGACCTGCGGGGGCAGCTCACGACGCTGTTCATGCCCCTGGTCCATCAGGTCGCCCGTCGCTACGCGCGGGCGGGCATCCCCCTGGACGACTTGCATCAGATCGGCTACATCGGGCTGATGCACGCCGTCGCAAACTTCGATCCCGACCGGAACGTCAAGTTCGAGACGTACGCCCGGCACCTGATCGCCGGCGAGATCCGCCACTACCTGCGTGACCAGGGCACGACCGTCCGGCGCCCGCGCTGGCTCTACGAGCTGGACCACCATGTCTCCCGGACCGTCGTCGGGTTGACGCAGCGGCTGGGCCGGCCGCCGATCCCCGCAGAGATCGCCGCCGCGGCCGGCATCAGCACGGACGAGGTTGACGAGGTCCTCCGCGCCCGCGAGGCGCTGCGCTTCGTGTCCCTCGACGAAGAACGTCAGGGAGAAGACGGCGTCCCGATGAGCCAGCGCGACCGCATTACCGACGCACACACGGCGGCGCCGCCGATGCCAATCGAAGACCGCATCTACCTCGCCGACGCGGTGGAGCGGCTGTCCGGCCTACAGCGCAAAGTCATCTACGCGCTGTTCTATCTCGATCTGACCCAGACTGAAGCCGCCCGCAAGCTGGGCATCTCCCAGAAGCACGTGTCACGCCTGATGCATGCGGCGCTGCGGCGTCTGCGGACGTCGCTGGCCCCGGAGGCGACGGCGCGGCCGCGTTCGTCCGTGCACGGTGCGGGGCCGGGGGCCGCGCGATAGATCGGGACGAGGACTCGGGACATACAGAGCATCGACATGAAGGCCAAGAAGAGGAGGGATACCGTGAGCGGGGGAGCGGAAGCCAAAACGATTGAGACGCAGATCGCCAGCGACCTGCCGATCTATCCGATCCGGACGGTGGCCCGTCTGTCCGGCGTGGACGCGCGGCGGATCCGGGCGTGGGAAAGCCAGTATGGACTGCTCCGGCCGGCGAGGACGCGCGGCGGCCATCGGCTGTTCAGCCAGCAGGACATCGATCGCATCAGGCGCATCCGGCAGCTGATCGACGAGGAGGGTCTCCGGCTGCAGGGCGTGCGTCTCCTGCTGGAAGCCGAATCGGCGGCCAACGGCGACCAGTGAAACCCGACGAACGGCAGTCCGGGGACCGCAGTGGCTGACAGAGTACGCGAGATGTTGCGCGGATTGATCGGCGGCATCGAGGGCGTCGTGGGCGCGGCCGTCGTCGGCATGGATGGCGCGACGATTGAGTCCCTGCGCGTCGATCAGAACTTTGCGCTGGAGGACATCGCGCATGAAGGGGCGGTGGCCACCAAAGTGCTGGACTACCTCTGTCAGAAAGTGGACGGCGGCTCAGTCGACCACATCATGCTGGTCGCGGAGCGCTACATCGTCCTGCTGGCGACGGCGGGGTTGAACTACTACGTTGGCATCGTGATGAGTCCGAAGGGCAATGTCGGAAAGGCCCGCCTGCAGCTGCGCCGTTTGATGCCGGAGATGGCGACGCTGTTGAATGCGGACGTGATGTAAGGGGAAAAAATCATTTGGGAGACACGAGGCAATGAGTACGATAGATGTGGCGACGGGGGGACTCCGGGGCATCCTGGATGGCCTGATGCGGATCGAGGGCGTGACGGCGGCCCTCGTCGTCGGCCGCGACGGCTTCATCATCGAATCCGTCAGCGAGGAAGGGGCGGACCTGGAGGCGGTCGGGGCGATCGCCGCGGGCAGCCTCAGCAGCGCCGAGGCCATGGGGGCGGAACTTCACCTGGGGCCGCCGTCGTCATTACTGATTGAGTACGATGGGGGCCCGGTCGCCGTCTCGCCGGTGGGTTCCGACGGCGTCCTTGCCGTGGTCGGCAAGCAGCACGCGAACCTCGGCCGGCTGCGCATCGAGATGCGGCGGATCCGCACGGCGGTCGCCAATCAACTCTAAATCGTCTCCACCGTCTGCACCGTCTTCTCCGTCGCCCCGTCAGGCGACTTGAGACCCGTAGCCCGGCGGTTGCAGGCTGAGAGGACGGAGGAGACGGAGTAGACTGAGAAGACGATTGTGGATAGACAAACCAAACGGAGCGACAATCCAACAATTGACGCGCTGAGTCGTGAGCTGACCGACTACAAGGCGCGGCTGCGATTGGCACCACACGAGACGTCGCTGGAGCGGGCGGTTTTCTACCACCGCGCCCGCCAGCTCGAAGCGCGTGGACTGTTCGACGACGCCGTCGCGACGTACAAGAAGGTGCTCGACCTCGCGCCGCACGACACCCTGGCGTACACGCGCCTGGCGGAGCTCTACGTGCAGCGCGATACCCCCCGCGCGGCGGTCGTCGTGTACGTCGCCATGGCTGAGCTGCTGGCGGCGCGGGAGATGTGGGACAGAGGCGCGGTTGCCTATGAGAAGGCGGCCGAGCTCGCTCCCGATGACTCCGAACTCCATGCCGCCCTGCGTGACGTTTACATCAAGCTCGGCCGGATGCGTGAGGCGTCCAAGGTTCAGGATCGCATCGACCGCATCCTCGAGCGGCAGGGGGATATTGAAGCCGCTGCCCCAGCGGACACGGCGCCCAGTCCGCCACCTTTGCCGCAGGCCGCGCCGCCTGCTCCGGCGCCGGCGGGTCCCAAAGCCGCCGCCCCGGGGCCGGCCGCGCCGCCCAAACCTGCCGGCTCTGCCCCGGCTCCCACCGCGCCGGCTGCCCCGGTTCCCGCCGCTCCGGCTCCGGCGCGAGCAGCCCCCCTGGATCAGGCCGCCGCGGTCGAGAAGCCGGAACCTGCCCGGCCCGGCCGCGCACGCGCGGAATCGCTGGGTCAAATCATGCTCGACGAGGGGATGGTGACCTCCGAGCAGCTGGAGAAGGCCATCCAGACCCAGCAGCGCAGCGGCGGCCACCTCGGCAGTGTCTTCGTCGAACAGGGAGTGGTGACCGAGCAGCAGCTGGCACGGGCGCTGTCGATTCAGTGGGGCCTGCCTGTCGTCGAGCTGGGCGGACTGGAGATCGACCCCGACGACGTCAAGATCATCCCGCATCACCTGGCGCTGCGGCACAAGGTGCTGGCCATCAGCCGCACCAAACGGAGAGTCAGGCTCGCCATCGCCGACCCGCTGAACGTCGTGGCGCTCGACGACGTCCGGCTGGTCACCGGCCTCGAGCTGGAGCCGGTGGTCGCCGCGCCGGAGGACATCGTCGCCGCCATCAACCGCTATTACAGCGGCGGGGCGAATCTCGAAGAGGCCATGCGGCAGGCGATGGGGACAGACCTCGAGGTCGCCGAGGACCGCGGCGAGGAGATCAGTCTCGAGAAACTGCGCACACTCGTCGACGAGGCGCCGGTGGTGCGCCTGGTCAACCTCCTCATCAGTCAGGCCATCGGGGACGGGGCGAGCGACATCCACGTAGAGCCGCACCGCCGGACGCTGCAGATCCGGTACCGCGTGGACGGTATCCTGCGCGACGCGATGGCGCCGCCGAAGGCCATGCAGCAGGCGATGATTTCGCGCATCAAGATCATGGCCAACCTCGACATCGCCGAACGCCGGCTGCCCCAGGACGGGCGTATTCACGTCGTGATCGAGGGCCGCGAGTACGATCTCCGCGTCTCCACGCTGCCGACCGTGTTCGGCGAGAAGGTCGTGATGCGCATCCTCGACCAGTCGACCGCCAAGCTCACCCTGGGCAAGCTGGGGTTCGCCTCGCAGATGCTGGAGACGTGGAACGAGCTGACCAGCAAGCCCTACGGGATGATCCTGGTCAGCGGGCCGACCGGGAGCGGGAAAACGACTACCTTGTACGCCACGCTGAATAAGCTCAACACGATCGACAAGAACATCCTCACCATCGAAGACCCGGTCGAGTACCAGCTGGCGCGCGTGAACCAGGTCCACGTGAACCCAAAAGCCGGGCTGAACTTTGCGAACGGGTTGCGGTCATTCCTGCGCCAGGACCCCGACATCATCATGGTCGGCGAAATCCGCGACCGCGACACCGCGGAGATCGCCATCCAGGCGTCGCTCACCGGCCACCTCGTGCTCTCGACGATCCACACCAACGACGCACCGAGCGCGACGACGCGTCTGCTGGACATGGGGATCGAGCCCTTCCTCATCACCTCGTCGGTCATCGGGGTGCTGGCGCAGCGGCTGGCCCGGACGATCTGCTCGCACTGCAAAGAACCCTACACGCCGCCGGTGGAGGCGCTCCACCGCCTGGGTCTCAGCGTCCAGGGGGGCGAGGAGATCGTATTCTACCGCGGGAAGGGGTGCGACCGCTGCAAGGGATCCGGGTACCGAGGCCGCACCGGCATTTTCGAGTTGATGGTGATGACCGATCCGATCCGCGAGCTCGTGCTCAAGGGCGGCTCGACCGCGGAGGTCCGCGCGCGGGCCGTCGCGGAGGGGATGCGCCTGCTCCGTGACGACGGTATTCTGAAAGTCCTGGAGGGACAGACCACGGTCGATGAGCTGCTGCGCGTGGTCTTCGTCGAAATCTGATGAGCATGGCAGAGATTCCGTTCGGACGTCACCGCCGCAGACTGGGCGAGATGTTGCTCGCCGAGTCCCTGATCACGCAGGATCAGCTCAACCGGGCGCTGGAGATCCAGCGTGCGACGCGGGAGCCGTTGGGCCGCGTCCTGCTGAACATGGGCGTCGTCGACCAGGAGCACGTGGCGCGGTTCATCAGCGAGCAAATCGGCAGCGAGTTCGTACGGCTGGTCGGGCTGCCGCTGCCCGATGACCTGCTGTCGCTGCTGCCCGCGTCGGAGGCCGCGCGGCTCCAGGCCATCCCCATCGCCCAGGAGGACGGCACGCTGACCGTGGCGATGGTCGATCCGTTCGACGTGATCGCCGTCGACGAGATCCGGCGGCGCACCGGCCTGGGCGTCGTCGTTGCCGTGACGACCTTGTCCGACTTCCAGTACGCGCTCAACCAGTACAAGGTAGAGGACCCGATGCAGGCGTTGATCCGCGACCTGCCGGAGCGGGAGGTAGCCGAGGAGCGCATCTCGCTGGAGCGCCTTCGCCGGGAGGCCAGCGAGCAGCCGGTGGTGCGGCTGGTCAACCAGCTCATTGAGGAGGCGGTGCGCCAGCGCGCGACCGACATCCACATCGAGCCGCAGGGCCGGCACGTCCGGGTGCGATACCGCGTCGACGGCATCCTGCTGACCAAGGGCCAGCTGCCGGAGCACGTCCTGCCGCAGGTGGTCTCCCGGATCAAGATCATGGCCTCGATGGACATCGCCGAACGCCGGCAGGCGCAGGACGGCAGCTTCCAGATGAACATCGACCGCCGCCCGATCGACATCCGGGTCTCGACCGTGCCGTCGTTCTTCGGCGAGAAGGTCGTGATGCGGCTGCTGGACAAGTCTGCGCCGATCTATGATCTCGACAAACTGGGCATGACGCCGGCCAACCTGGGGCGGCTCCAGACCATCATCAAGCGGCCCCAGGGGATCTTCTTGCTGACCGGTCCGACCGGGAGCGGAAAGAGCACGACCCTGTACGCGATTCTCAACCAGCTCAATAACGAGCAGGTGAACGTGCTGACGATCGAGGACCCGGTGGAGTATCAGATTGCGGGGATCACGCAGGTACAGGTCAACCCCCGGGCCGGCGTGACCTTCGCGTCGGCGCTGCGCCACTTCCTGCGGCAGGACCCCGACATCATGATGGTCGGCGAGATCCGTGATGAAGACACCGCGCGCATCGCGGTGCAGGCGGCGCTGACTGGACACTTCGTCACCAGCACGCTGCACACCAACGACGCGATGGGGGCGATTACGCGGCTGAGCGACATGAAGATTGAACCCTACCTCGTCGCCTCCGCCCTGGAAGGCGTTGCCGCGCAGCGCCTGGTGCGCGTGCTCTGCCCGCGGTGCCGGCGGCCGGACCCATACAGTCTGGAAGAGCTGCGTGCGAAGTTCGGCGAGTCCTCACCCGAGGGTGAGTACTTCCGTCCGGTGGGCTGCGAGTTCTGCAACTACACCGGGTACCGGGGCCGGTCGGCGATCTTCGAGATCGGCCAGATTACCGACGAGCTGCGGCCGCTGATCATCAACCGTGCCCCGCACCACGCGATGAAGGAACGCGCGGTCAGTGAAGGAATGCGGACCTTGTTTCATGATGGCCTCGAAAAGGCGTCGCGGGGCGTGACCTCACTGGCGGAAGTCGAACGGGTCGTCCAAGTCGAGCGGGAGAACGGAGATTCGTAGGCGATGAACATCGACGAGCTGTTCAAAGATACGGTCGACGCCCAGGCGTCGGACCTGCACCTCACCGTCGGCATCCCGCCCTCGATCCGAGTGTGGGGCAAGCTGCAGCCGCTGAGTTACCCGGCGCTGAGCCCGGAAGACACGTTCCAGCTGGCCTACAGCATGCTGAACACGTTCCAGAAGCAGAAGTTCGAGAAGAACTGGGAGCTCGACCTGTCATACGCCGTGGCGGGGCTGGGCCGGTTCCGGGTCAACGTCTACCGCCAGCGCGGCTCGGTGGGCGTGGCCTCGCGCGTAATCTCCGAAACCATTCCCGCCATGGAAGAGCTCAACATCCCGATGGTCCTCAAGGACCTCTGCCGGCTGCCGCGGGGACTCATCCTCGTCACCGGCCCCACCGGTCACGGGAAATCGACCTCGCTGGCGTCGATGATCGACTTCATCAACTTCGAGCGCGCTGCGCACATCGTGACCATCGAGGATCCGATTGAGTACGTGCACCACCACAAGAAGAGCATCGTCAACCAGCGGGAGCTGGGGTTCGACACCCAGACCTTCCCCAACGCCCTGCGGGCGGTGCTGCGCGAGGATCCCAACGTGATCATGGTCGGGGAGATGCGCGACCTCGAGACGATCGGCGCCGCGCTGACGATCGCCGAGACCGGCCACCTGGTGTTCGCCACGCTGCACACGGCCAACGCGGCCCAGAGCATCGACCGCATCGTCGACGTCTTCCCGCCGCATCAGCAGCAGCAGATCCGTGTGCAGCTGGCGTCGGTGCTGGAGGCCGTGGTCAGCCAGCAGCTGCTGCCCAACGCGCGGTTCGTCGATCGCAAACCCGATCGGCGGCCGGTGGCGGTCGCTGCCCACACCGCAGGCGGCGGTACCGGCGATGGTGATCCACGGGAACACTGGCCCTCGATCGAGGAGATCGGGCGCGTGCCGGCCGTGGAGGTCATGATCGCGACCCCGGCCATCCGCAATCTGATCCGGGAATCGAAGACCCACCAGATCCACACGGCGATCCAGACCGGGGCCCAGTACGGGATGCAGACGATGGACCAGTCGCTGTACGCGCTGTACTCGCGGCGTCTGGTGAGTCTGGAGAACGCGCTGGCGCGGGCAATATACCCAGATGAACTGCGCAAGATGATCGAGCGAGGCGGCTAAGATCCTACTTCCCTCTCCCTTCGGGAGAGGGTGGGTGAGGGGCGGGCGACATGGCAACCTTCAGATACAGTGCCCGCGACGCATCGGGGCGCGTCGTCGCGGGGGCGCTGGAAGCCGACACGGAAGTCTCCGTCATCGGCAAGCTCCAGGAGATGGGTTTCTTCGTCACCAGCCTGGAACGCCAGGCGGCACGCGTCGACATCCGGACGTCGGTGGGGCGGTGGCGCAAGGTTGGGCTCCGCGAGCTCTCAATCTTCTTCCGCCAGTTCGCCACAATGGTCAACGCCGGGCTGTCGATGGTCCGCACCCTGGGCATCCTCGAGCAGCAGACCGAGAGCCAGAAGCTGCGGACGGTCGTCGAGGAGGTGCGGCGCGACGTCGAGCAGGGCATGGGGCTGTCGGAGGCATTCGGGCGCCATCCGGAGACATTTGGCTCGCTGGTCGTCAACATGCTGCGGGCCGGCGAGGTCGGCGGCGTGCTCGACGAGGTCTTGCAGCGGATCGCGATCTTCTTCGAAAAGGATCTGGCGCTGCGGCAGAAAGTGCGCGCGGCGCTGACCTATCCGATCGCCATCTTCATCTTTGCGATGGGCGTGATCTTCTTCCTGGTCTTCTTCATCCTGCCGCAGTTCATCGGCTTCTTCGAGGGCCTGGACCTCGTGTTGCCGCTGCCGACGAGGATCCTCATCGCGTTCACGCACGCGGCGACCGGATACTGGTACATTGGGCTGGGCTTTATGGCGGTCGCCTTCTACGCGTTCCGGACGTACGTCCGGACCCCGGCGGGGCGGGTCAATTTCGACCGGTTCAAGCTGCGCGTGCCGGTGTTTGGCGCGCTGTCGAAGAAGGTCATCGTGTCGAGGTTTGCGCGTACGCTGGGCACGTTGATCACCAGCGGCGTGCCGATCATGCAGGCGCTGGAGGTCGTCGCCAAGGCCGTCGAGAACAAGGTCGTCTCCAACGCCGTGGAAGAAGTGCGCTCCAGCATCCGCGAGGGCGAGAGCATCGCGCTGCCGCTGCAGGCCAGCGGTCTGTTCCCGCCGATGGTCGTGCAGATGACGTCCGTCGGGGAGGAGACCGGTACCCTCGACAACATGCTCAACAAGGTGGCGGATTTCTACGACGCGGAAGTGGAGACCACGCT
>DASYRL010000130.1:0-22991 GCA_036004445.1 bacterium | reverse complement strand
ACGGGCAGGAGCGCCACGCGCGCGTCGCGCGCACCCGACTGTGCGGTCACGCCCTCCGCCATCACCCGCAGGCCGCCCGCCGGCACGGTGGTTGACGCCTCGCGGACAACCGGGAAGAAGCCCACACCCTGCAGGGTCACGACCTGCGTCGCCGGCCGGGTGAGGTATTCGATCAGGCGGGTCGCTTCCTCGGCGCGGTTACTCGTCCGTGTGAGAGCCAAGCCGACGAGCACGACGATGAAGGAGCGTCCCCTTGGCCCGGCGGGCGCCGGCAGGACGACGAAGTCATCCGGGCGCTGGCGCAGCGCCGGCAGCAGCCGCGCCACGTGGTCCCAGGCGACCCACGCTTCGCCCAGCAGCAGCGGTTCGTCCATGGAGTTCCACAGGAACGACGACGGATGCGTTACACCCCACAGCCGCCGGAAGTACCGCCACATCTCCACCGCCTCCGGTGACTTGAACCGCTTGACCTGGGAGCCGGTGAACGAGGGATAAGCATATCCATGCAGGAACCGGGCATACAATCCGGTCGGTCCAACGGGGAATCCGATCCGCCGCTGCCCGGTCGCCTGGCGGATGTTGGTGCCCCACTCCAGCAGATCGTCGTACGTCATCGCGTTGGGATTCCGCCCCGCCGGGAAGTAGCGCAGCGCTTCCTTGCGCGCCGCGATGAGATACGTGGCCTGCATCCACGGGACGAACGCCTGGATGTTGCCGATCTGCCCGGCGCGGACGAGGTCGGAGAAGAACGTGCGGTCCCCGCGGCCCTGCAGCGCTCGCATCGTCGGGGCCATGTCGCGGATGATGTTTCCTGCCACCAGCACCGGGAAGTCGCCGTGCAGCGTCCCGGTCACGTCGATGTTGCCGGACCCCGCCCGGGCTTCAGCCTGGAGGCGATCCATGAACACGTTCGCGGCTTCGCTGAAGAAGCGCACCTGGATGCCGCTCTCTTGCGTGAAACGAGCGAGCAGGGTGTTGCGGGCCCATTCCTGTTCGCCGACGGGCGTGAACTGCGTGGACGTAAACGTGATCTCCGCCGCCGGCGCCGAGTAGATCGGTGGGGCGGTCATCAACGCGATAAGGAGCAGAATCCCTGCGGCTCGCCAGAGTCTCACGGTCTCCCTCCTTGAAGAGGCGTCTACCCAACCGGGTCTTCCCAGTCTTCCCAGTCTACTCAGTCTTCCCAGTCTCCGGGCTCATCGAACCGGATGGCTGGGTAGACTGGGCGGACTGGGTAGACTGGGTAGACTGGGGGTCTATTCGGGGGTATAGCGCTTGATTCCCTTCCACCACTCGGCCAGCCGGCGCCGCACCTCCGCTTCCCGACCGGCATCGGTCGGGCGGTAGTAGATGCGGTCCTTCACGTTGTCGGGGACGTACTGCTGGGGAACAAACCCCCCGGGGAAGTCATGAGCGTACTTGTACCCGCGCCCGTATCCCAACCGGCCCACGGCCCCGGGGTGGCTGGAATCGCGCAGGTGCAGCGGTACGGGGTCGGCGCGCTGTTCCCGGACGTCCGCCGCCGCCGCGCCGATGGCCCGGACGACCGCGTTGCTCTTCGGCGCCGCCGCGATGTAGATCGCCGCTTCGGCAAGCGGGATCTGCGCTTCCGGCAGCCCGACGAACTCCACGGCCTGGGCGGCGGCCGCCGCCACCAGCAGCGCCATCGGATCGGCCAGGCCGACGTCTTCCGCGGCGTGGACGACCATGCGCCGGGCGATGAATCTCGCGTCCTCGCCCGCCGCCAGCATCCGCGCCAGCCAGTACACCGCGGCGTCGGGATCCGATCCCCGCATGCTCTTGATGAACGCCGACACGTGATCGTAGTGGGCATCGCCCGCGCGATCGTAGACCAGGGGCCGCTGCTGCGCGGCATCCACGACCGCGTCGCGGGTGACGCGGCGCACGCCGCCGGAGTCGGGCGGCGCCGTCATCACCGCCAGTTCGAGGGTGTTGAGCAGGATGCGCGCGTCCCCATTGGCCACCCCGACGAGTTGGTCCAGCGCGCCGGGTTCGAATTCCACCGCCAGCGCGCCGAGGCCGCGCTCGCGATCGGCGAGGGCGGACGAGGCGATGAGTCGCAGATCTTCGTCCGTCAGCGGTTCCAGCTGGAACACCCGCGCCCGCGAGACCAGCGTCGCGTTGACCTCGAAGAACGGGTTCTCGGTGGTTGCGCCGATCAGCACGAGCGTGCCGTCCTCCACGTGGGGCAGCAGCACGTCCTGCTGGGCTTTGTTGAATCTGTGGATCTCATCGATGAACAGCACCGTGCGCCGTTGGTACAAGCGCCGCCGGTCGGCCGCCCGCGCAATGACCTTCTTCAGCTCCGCGACGCCGGCCGTGACCGCGTTGACCTGCTCAAATTCCGATCGCGTCGCGGCGGCGATGACGTGGGCCAGGGACGTCTTGCCGGTGCCGGGCGGCCCATAGAGGATCAGCGAGGGCGGCTCGTCGGCCAGAATCGCGCGCCGCAGCAGCCGGTCGGGTCCGACCAGGTGCTGTTGGCCGACGAACTCATCGAGGGTGCGCGGGCGCATCCGCGCGGCCAGCGGCGCCTCCACGGCGATCCGCTCGGCGGCCGCACGGTCGAACAACTCCATAGCCCGATGGTAGCACAGCGCGTGCATTTTGCTTGACACCCGAAAGAGGTGCGCCCCATACTAAGCGCGAAAACCCGCATAGAACGCGGCGAATCCTATCTACCGTAGAGAGAGGGGTGGGTTGATGGCCAAAGCAATGACGAAGTCGAAGACGGCCGACTACCTGGCCGGCAAGCTGGACGTGTCCAAAAAGCAGGCCAACCAGTTCCTGGACGAGCTGGCGTCGCTGGCCTACCAGCAGGCAAAGAACTCGTTTACTCTTCCAGGCATCGGCAAGCTGGTACTCGTCAATCGCAAGGCGCGAATGGGCCGCAACCCGCAGACGGGCGAGCCGATCCGTATTCCCGCCAAGAAGGTCGTGAGGTTCCGGGTCAGCAAGGCGGCCAAGGACGCGATCCTCGGCGGACGCTGAGCCTTCCCTTCAGCGCAGAAGGGACGCGCCGGCGTGGCCGCGTCCCTTCTGCTTTTTCACACCCCCGCCGTGCCGCACGAGCCGCAGTTCCAAACCTGCGCTACGCAGGTGGGTGCCCTCCTGGCCGCCTCTGGTGTCCCCAAGAGATGGGGCGTGCCATCCGCGGTCAGAGACAGGCTCCCGATGTGATGCGTGTTGGATCGGAACTTACAGCCCACACGCACACGGCAGGACCAAGCTCATCTTACTACGGGAACAGGGAACGGGGAACAGGGAACGGGGAACAGGGAACAGGGAACAGTTCCGGTCAACGACGCACGCGTCACTGACTGTTCCCTGTTCGCTGTTCCCTGTGCGCGCCCTTAGGGTAGGAGACGCGTGGGCCCTCGGAACAGGAAGGTCACCTCCCGCACGTTGGGTCGGTTCAGCATCACCATCAGCATCCGGTTCAGCCCGAAGCCGAAGCCGCCGTGCGGCGGGCAGCCGTACTTGAAGAAGTCCAGGTAGAACTGAATCGGTTCCAGCGAGAGGCCTTTGTCCAGCGCCTGGGCGGTCAGCACATCGGAGCGGTGCTCGCGCTGCGCCCCGGTGGTAATCTCCACCCCTTTCCAGAGCAAGTCGTAGCTCTTCGTGAGCCCCGGATCGCCGGGATGCCGCATGTGGTAAAACGGGCGGACCTCCCATGGATAGTCGGTCACGAACACGAACTCATGCCCGTATTGCTGCAGCGCATACTCGCTGATCATCCGCTCGCCGGCCGGGTCAAGGTCGCCGCGGCGCTCGGGTACGTGCCCCCGTTCGGCAAGAATCTGCAGCGCCTCGGCCATGGGGACGCGCGGAAATGGAATCTCCGGCACGATCAGCTGCGCGCCGAGGGTGGTGCGGATCTCCTCCCCCAGTTCGGTGTTCACGGCGTCCAGCACCGCGCGCAGCCACCGTTCCTCGAACGCCATCACGTCTTCGTGGGAGGCGATCCACGACATCTCGACGTCCACGCCGGTGAATTCCGTGAGGTGGCGTGTGGTGAAGGATGGATCGGCCCGGAACACGGGGCCGATCTCGAAGACGCGGTCGAACCCGGCGGCCATGGCCATTTGCTTGAAGAACTGCGGGGACTGCGCCAGATACGCCGGCCGCCCAAAGTACTCAAGAGAAAACAGCTCCGCGCCGGATTCACTGGGACTCCCCATGAGCTTCGGCGAGTGGATCTCAATGAAGGCCTCATCCGCCCACACCGCCCGCATCGCCCGCTCGACGGCCGTTTCCACCCGGAAGATCAGCAGGTTTTCGGGGCGGCGCAAATCCAGAAAGCGCCAGTTCAGGCGGGTTTCAGGGTTGGCCTCCTCGGCCGCCGAGACGTCGAGAGGCAGGAGTGGATCGGCAACACTCTCGACGCGCAGGTCGGTGATCTGAATTTCCAGCCCGCCCATCTTCACGACCGGGTTGGCCACGACGCGGCCCCAGATCGTCACGGTGGACTCGCGCGTCAATCCCGAGATCGCGGCGTTGAGGACGGCGTGCTCGTCCGATCGGGACAACGTGGCCTGGGCTGCGCCGGTGCGGTCGCGCAGGATGATGAACTGTACCTTCTTCTGGTCGCGGATCGCCTTCACCCAACCCTGCACGACGACGTCCGCACCGATGCACGCGCCGAGGTCGGCGAGCAGCGTCCGCGGGCTCCCCGCGGTCACGGGCCCGTCCTGCCGGGATCGCCGCCGCGCGCAATCTCCCCGGTGCGCTGTGCCACGTAGCCGACCACGTCGGACAGCCCAACCGGTTCTTGCTCCCCCGTCTGCAGATCGCGCACGCTCGCCTCGGCGGACGCCAACTCCTGCTCACCGATGATGACGGCGTAGCGGGCGCCGGCGCGGTCGGCGGACTTCATCTGGGCCCGCAGACT
Organism: bacterium; assembly: GCA_036004445.1. Classification (GTDB taxonomy): domain Bacteria; phylum Sysuimicrobiota; class Sysuimicrobiia; order Sysuimicrobiales; family Kaftiobacteriaceae; genus DASXUC01. Next base: position 18,079 of record DASYRL010000130.1, on the reverse strand, counting down.
GCGCCCCGCGACTTCGCCGACGGCGCTGATGCCGGCCCCGCGCAGGCGGTCGAGGATCCGGAAACCCTCGACCTCGGCCCGCGCGCCCGCCGTCGCGACGAAGACCTGCGGGGCTCCGTCCACGGCCTCCTGGGCGGGGATGCCCAGTGCTTCCGCTTCCAGCACCAGCATCAGACGTTCCAGGCCCAAACCGAACCCGACGCCCGGCGTGGGAGGGCCGCCCAGCTGCTCCGCGAGGCCGTCATAGCGCCCGCCGCCGAGCATCTGGTGCTGCGTTCCCCCCAGCCGCCCGGAGTGGATCTCCGCGGCCGTCCGAGTGTAGTAGTCCAGCCCGCGGACGATGTGCGGATCCTCGACGCACCGGATTCCGATGGCCTCAAAGAGAACCTTCACCTGGTCGAAATGCGCGCGGCATTCCGCGCATAGATAGTCCCTGGTCACGGGCGCCTCAGGAATCAGCTCCTGGTCCGCGGGATCCTTTGATTCCAAAATCCGCATCGGGTTGGTGTCCAGCCGTCTGCGGCTGTCCTGACTAAGCCGGCTGGCGTGCGGCCGAAAGTACTCCCGCAGCGCGGCAAGGTAGACCGGCCGGCAGGCGGCGTCGCCGATGCTGTTCACGCGCACCAGGACCTCCGTCAGGCCCAGCGACTGCATCAGCCGCACCGGAATACTCAGCACCTCGACGTCGGCGGCCGGGGACGGTGAGCCGATGATCTCCGCCCCGAACTGGTGATGCATCCGGTAGCGGCCTTTCTGAGGCCGGTCATACCGGAACATCGACGCGAGGTAGTACAACCGTACCGGCTGGGGCTGCGACGCCATGCCGTGCTCGAGGTACGCGCGCACGACGCCCGCCGTCCCTTCCGGCCGCAGGGTCAGACTCCGCCCGCCCCGGTCGACGAACGTGTACATCTCGTGCTCGACGATATCGGAGGTCTCCCCCGAGGTTTTTTGAAAGACTTCGGTATGCTCGACCACGGGCGTGCGGATCTCCCCGTAGCCGTACCGTGCGGCCAGCGCGCGGACGGTGGCCTCCAGCGCCCGCCAGCGCGGCGCCTCGTCGGGTAAGATGTCATGCATGCCACGCGGGGCTTTCATCCCAATCGCACTCAATCTAGCGTATGTGAGGCGGATTGTGTAGATTGAGTACTATGCAGGCCATCATCCTCGCCGGAGGCAAGGGCGAACGCCTCCGGCCGTTCACGGAAGACCGGCCCAAGGCCATGGTCGAAATCCTCGGCGTGCCCCTGTTGGGCTACCAGCTGCAGTGGCTCCAGTCGCAGGGCGTCGATGACGTGATCGTCGCGTGCGGCTACCAGCACCAGGTGATCGAAGACTTCTTCGGCACCGGAGAGAAGTGGAGCGTGTCGCTGCGATATGAGGTCGAGAACGAGCCGCTTGGCCGCGGCGGCGCGCTGAAGCGGGCCTTCGGGCACCTCCGCGCCGGCGAAGATGTGTGTCTGGCGACCAACGGCGACGTGCTGACGAACGTCCGGATCAAGCCGCTGGTCCAAGCGCACCGCGCCAGCGGGTGTCCCGCCACCGTGGTGCTGGCGCCGTTCATCAGTCCCTACGGCATCGTCGACGTCGACGCCGACGATCGGATTACCGCGTTCCAGGAAAAACCCGAGCTGCCCTATTGGATGAACGCGGGGATCTACGTCTTCAACCGCGACGTGGAAACACTGCTGCCCGACCAGGGGGACCTGGAAGACTCCACCTTCCCTCAACTGGCCAAAGAACGCCGTCTGGCCGCGTTCAAGTCCCGCGCATACTGGCGATCGGTCGATACCGTGAAAGACCTCTCCGAAGTGACGAAGGAACTGGAGAAACGGCTACTCACTTCGTTCCTAGCCTGACCTACACAACTCACACAACCTACACGACCTACACGATCACCTACGAAGCCGCAAACTCATGCCGGAGGTTGTGTAGGTCGTGTCGGTTGTGTAGGTTCAAGCGGCGGCCTTCGAAGGTACCATTCCGCCGCCGCTTGGTAGGCCTCCCCTACCCGCAGCACCGTCGCTTCGTCGTGCCGCCGCCCGACAATCTGGAGCCCGACGGGCAGCCCGTCTCGCGTAAATCCGCACGGCACCGACAGCGCGGGTAATCCCGTCAGATTGAACGGATTGGTCATCCGCGTGAGCTCGATGCTCATCGCCAGCGATCGTTCCGAGGGAGTGCTCTCTTCGCCGCCGATGGGAGAGGCGACCGCACCGGTGGTCGGCATGACGAGAGCGTCAACCGGCACCAGGCTCGTCTCAAAAGAACGCGTGAGGAATTCGCGCGCCCTCAGGGCCTGCAGGTAGTCGGTGGCGGGAACGAAGAAACCACGCTCCAGACGTACCCGCACGTCGTCTCCAAAGGCGGCCCGGGACAGCCGCAGCCGCGCGTCGTGGATGCTGGTCGCTTCCGCGGAGATGATGATCGCCACGGCGCTGCCGGCGAGATCCGCGTGGTGCACGTCAACATCCCGGACGGTCGCGCCCCGGTCCCTGAGCGCATCCAGCGCCGTGTCGCCCAGCGACGCCACTTCATCATCCAGCCGTTCCCAGAAGAACGCACGCGGGACGCCGACGGTGAGCCCGTCGAGATCGCCCGGGGGCACCGGCAGCTGCCGCTGCCCCGCCATCACGGCGAACATTACAGCCGCATCGCGAACCGTGGTAGCCATCGGTCCGGCGTGGTCCAGGGTCCAGGACAGCGGCGTAATCCCACCCACGGGAACCACACCGTACGTGGGTTTCAACCCCACGATTCCGCACAGCGCGGCGGGGATGCGGATCGACCCGCCGGTATCGGTGCCCAATGCGCCCGCCGCCAGTCCCGCGGCGAGGGCCGCGGCGGACCCGCCGCTCGATCCGCCCGGAATGCGCGAGCGATCCCACGGGTTCCGCACGGGCCCGAAATGCGGATTGATGTTGGTCACTCCGTACGCGAACTCATGCAGGTTCGTCTTGCCGACGATGACCGCCCCGGCGTCGATCAGGCGCTGGACCACGGGGGCCGTCGCGTCAGGCGTGTGATGGAACGCGGCCTGTCCGCCCGAGGTGGTCGGCACGCCGGCGATATCGGCGAGGTCCTTGATCGCCACCGGAACGCCGGCAAGCGGACCGGGGTCGGCGCCCTTGTGGACCAGCGCATCCACGCGCCGGGCCTGGGCCAGCGCCAGGGTGGGCAGCAGCGTGATGAACGCGTTGATCGTGGAATTGATCGCCTGCGCCCTGGTGAGTACGGCCTCGGTCACATCTACTGTGGAGACGGCCCCGGAAGAAACGCGCGCCGCAATCTCCGTGGCCGGCAGAAACGCCAGCCCGCCGGTCGTCATCGGAGTTTGTCGTGGCCAAGCCGCCAGGCGGTGTCGAACGGGATGCGTGATCGCAGACGGGCCGCATGATGCCACAGCGCGGCGACTTCAGAACGGAGCCGCTCCAGATCGGCGTCCGGAATCTGCAGTCCCCACGCCGCCGCGAGACTCCGCAGCGTGTCCAGCGACGGTCTGCGGGCTGTCTCGCCCGGCTGCAGCGCGCCCGGATCCGGCTTCATCTGACTCCGGACCGCTCAAGGTCCATGATGGCATCCACGACCCGGTCGCACTCCTCCGGGAGGTTATAGAAGTACGGCGAGAGCCGGATGACGCCCGGGCGCGAGTCGACGATGATGCCGCGCTCGCTGAGTCCTCTCACCACCGCCTGCGGATCGGCACGAGGGATGGTCACGATGCCCGCGAGGTTCTCGACCCGGCCGGGGACGCGCGGAGCCAGTCCGCGGTGCTGCGCCGACTCGACCACGTGACGCACGAGTTCGACCTGCCGCTCGCGCAGAGCGGTGGGTTCGATCTCCAGCACGATGTCCAGCCCGGCCCGGCCGGCATACGTGGCGGCAACCGAGGGCGTGCCTCCTTCGAACCGGCGCGCGCCGTCGGCGTACTCGAAGCGGCGGACGTCGAACGCAAACTGGTCGCGGTGCGCGAACCATCCGACGTCAAGGGGACGCAGCCGCGCAGCGACATCGTCGCGGACGTAGAGGTACGCGATGCCGGGTCCTCCCAGGAGCCACTTCAGCCCCCCGCTGATGAGGAAATCCACCCCGGCGGCGTGCACGTCCACCGGCAGCTGCCCCACCGATTGGTAAGCGTCGACGAGGCAGTACGCACCTCGCGCGTGTGCAAGATGCGCGACCGCCGCGATATCCTGAATCGCACCGCTGGTGAAGTAGACGTGCGAGGCCACAACCAGCTGCGTGCGGCCATCGACCGCCCGTTCGTAGAGATCGAGTGGCACGGTCAGCCGGTCCGGGCTGGTAAGCATGGTCAGTTCGACGCCCGCGCCGGATTTGACCGACCACTGATAGACGGTCGTGGGGAATTCCAGGTCGGAGAGCACGACGCCGGGGCGCTCTCGATAGGCGAAGGCGCTGCTGACGGCCGTCAGGGCCGCGGTGACCGAGGGGAAGAGCGCGATCTCATCGGGCCGTGCCCCGATGACCGCCGCGAACCGGCCGCGCAGCGCCGCGATTTCCTCCCACCACGGACCGTACCAGGCTGACGCCCCGGACGCGTCCCACTGGTGGATGAACGACTGTATCGCGGCCGCGACACGCGTCGACAGCGCACCCAGCGAGCACGTGTTGAAGTATGTCTTGCTGCGGAAGATCGGGAACTCGGCGCGGTACGTCTCCCACAGCGTTGTCGCCTGCATTTCGTCAAACCTCTGTGGACTCGGTTTCTCCCGCCATTCCCGCGTCGAGACGCCGCTGCATGGTACGGTTGCCTACTGCTTACTGCCTATTTGCGGAAGGGCCGCCTTTCAGCGCGGCCAGCCGCCTGCCGACTTCCGCCAGCGTCTCGTCGCGCTTGGGGTAGGCGAACCGGACGTATCCGTGCCCGAGCCGCGGGTCGTGGAAGAAGCTGCCGCCCGGGACGGTCGCGACCCCGACCTCTTGGACGAGCATCTGGCTAAAGGCGGCATCGCCGGCTCCGGTCAACCCGGCGATGCCCGCCATGACGTAGTAGGCTCCGTACGGAGTCAGGCACTGGAAACCGGCCTGCCGCAGGATGCCCAGCATGAGATCCCGTTTCGCCTCGTACATGGCAGCCGTCGCCGTGTAGTAGTCGCGGGGAAATCGGAGCGCCGCCGCGCCGGCTTCCTGCAGCGGGGCCGCCGCCCCCACGGTGAGGAAGTCGTGAACGCGGCGGATCCCCGTGCTGACGTCGGCGTTGCGGATGATCGCCCATCCGACCCGCCACCCGGTGACGCTGTACGTCTTACTGAGGCTGTTGATCGTGATCGTGCGCTCCGCCATCTCCGGCAGCGCCGCGATGCTGACGTGAGCTCGGCCGTCGTAGATGAGGTGCTCGTACACCTCGTCGGTAATGGCCAGCGCGTCGTGGCGCAGGCACAGCTCAGCAATGAGCTCGAGTTCGTCCTGAGAGAAGACCTTCCCGGTCGGATTGTGGGGCGTGTTGATGATGATGGCCTTCGTCCGCGGGCTGAACGCCGCGGGCAGCGCGTCGGGGTCAAACCGGTACTCCGGATCGGTAAGATCCAGCGCGACGTATCGTGGCACCGCCCCGGAGAGCAGCGTATCCGGGCCGTAGTTCTCGTAGAACGGCTCGAAGATGACGACTTCGTCGCCCGGATTGACCACGGCGAGCAGCGCCGCCATCATCGCCTCGGTCGCCCCGCAGGTGACGGTGACGTGCACGTTGGGGTCCACCAGCACGCCGTTGTACCAGTCGAACTTCTCCGCAATGGCCGCCCGCAGGTTGGGGGCGCCCCACGTGATGGCGTACTGGTTGACGCCGTCGCGCAGCGCCCGGGCCGCCGCGTCGAGCAGCTCGGCCGGCGCGTCGAAATCCGGGAACCCCTGCGCGAGGTTCACGCCGCCGTACACGTTGTTGAGCCGGGTCATCTCGCGGATGACCGACTCGGTAAACAGCCCGACGCGCGCGGCAGTGTGCTCTCTCACGGCACTTCCACCTCTCAACTACGGGAACAAGGGGATCATGGGGATCAAAGGGATCAGGGACTGACCGTCGATTTGTGTTCCCTCTGATCCCCCTGATCCCTGTGATCCCGGTCTATCCCAGCAGTTGCTTCACCAGTTCGCGCGCGTCGTAATAGACGCGGTGGCGCACGATCAGCCCGCCGCGAAACTCCAAGAACATCGCGAAGTCGTGGCGGTAGCCGCCGGCGGTCGGCCCGACCCGACCCGGAATCCGCAGCTGCAGGGTCCGGTGCCGGCCGACCGAACGTCCCTCCGCCGCCGCGGCCCTGCCGGCAACGAGCACCGCGCGGTACTGGCTCGTTTCATCCCATTGGTCGAAGAACGCGCCGAACGCGCGGCGGATACGGTCCTTCCCGCGCGCGGGCGGGCTGGCGGGAAACTCGAGCGTCGCGTCGTCCGCATAGTACGATACGAGCCGGTCGAGGTTCCGAGCGTTGAGCGCCTCGAGGTGGGCCTTGACGACCTTCTTCAGGTCCGCCGGCATCAGGTGTGCAGGACCCGCTCGACGGTATAGACTTCCGGCACCTTCCCGACCTTCTGGATTACCGCGTGCAGCTGCGCGAGGTTGCGGATGTCCAGTACGATGTTGATGACGCCGACCTTGTCCCGCCGCACGCGGGCGTTGACTGAGACCACGTTCGTCTTGCTGTCGGCGATCGCGGCCAGGACGTCCTTCAGCAAGCCCACCCGGTCGAACGCCGAGACCTCGATCTCAACCTGGTAGCTCCCCTCCGTGCCGGCCTCCCACTCCACGTCCATCAGCCGCTCCGGGTGCGTCCGCAGCGCCTTGATGTTGGGACAGTCATGGCGGTGGATGGTCACGCCGCGGCCCCGGGTCACGTAGCCGACGATCCGGTCGCCGGGCAGCGGCGTGCAGCAGCGCGAGAACCGCATCAGCACGTTGTCGGCGCCCCGGATGCGCACCCCGCGGGTGGTCGGCGCCGCGGGCGTGGGCATCGGCACCGGCGCCCCGGGGGCGGCCGCCTCGCCGCGCAGCGCCTGAACCACCTGCAGCAGGGACACGTCGCCGTTCCCGACGGCGGCGAGCAGGTCCTCGTCGGTCACCAGGTTGACCGCCGCGGCGGCCTCCCGCAGCTTCTCCGGACGCATCAACGCCGCGATCGGGCCAAAGCGCCGCAGCTCCTTCTCGAGCTGCTCGCGGCCCCGGGCAATGTTCTCCTCGCGGGCCTCCTTCTTGAACCACTGGCGGATCTTCGTGCGGGCGTTCGTGGTGGACACGAAGTTCAGCCAGTCCCGGCTGGGACCGCCGGCTTTGCTCGTGACGACCTCCACGATGTCTCCGGTGGCCAGGGGGTGCGACAGCGGCACCAGACGGCCGTTCACCTTGGCGCCGGCGGTGCGGTGGCCGACGTCGGTGTGAATCCGATACGCGAAGTCGACCGGCGTGGCGCCGGCCGGCAGGTCGACCACGTCGCCTTTCGGCGTAAACACGAAGACCTCGTTCTGAAACAGGTCCAGCCGCACTGACTCCACGAAGTCCCGCGCATCCTGCAGCTCGGAGTGCCAGTCCAGCAACTGGCGCAGCCAGGCCAGCTTCTGGTCGAACTCGCGCGTCCCCGCCTTGCCCTCCTTATACTTCCAGTGGGCCGCGATGCCGTGCTCGGCCTCGTGGTGCATCTGTATCGTGCGGATCTGGATCTCCAGCGGCTCGCCTTCGTAGAGGACCGCCGTGTGGAGCGACTGATAGCCGCTGGTCTTGGGATTGGCGACGTAGTCGTCGAACTCGCCGGGAATCGGCTTCCACAAGGAGTGCACGACCCCCAGGGCCGCGTAGCAGTCCTTGACGTCGTCGAGGATCACCCGTACCCCGAGCCGGTCGTACATACGGGCGATGGGCTGGCCGGCGTACTTGGGCCGCTGCATCTTCTTCCAGACGCTGTAGATGTGCTTGGGCCGCCCCGTGATGCGGTCGCGGGGGATGCGCAGTCCGGCGTGGTTGAGTTCGCGGTACAGCGTGTCGCCGACCCGTTCCAGGAACTGGGCGCGGGTGGCCTCGGCTTCCACCAGTTGGCTCTTCAACTCCACGAACGCCTCAGGCTGGAGCACCATGAACGCCAGGTCCTCCAGTTCACGCTGGATCTGGCTGATCCCCAGGCGCTCCGCCAGCGGGGCGTAGATGTCCAGCGTCTCCTGGGAAGTGCGCTTCTGCTTCCACTCGGGGAGGTAGCCGATCGTCTGCATGTTGTGCAGCCGGTCGGCCAGTTTGATCAATACGATGCGGATGTCCGAGGCCATGGCCAAGAACATCTTGCGCAGGCTCTCGGCCTGCCGTTCCTCACGGGTCTGCCATTCGATCCGGCCCAGCTTGGTGACCCCGTCGACCAGCGTGGCGACCTCCGGACCGAACCGGTCCCGCACCTCGTCGAGGGTCACCCCAGTGTCCTCCGCGACGTCGTGCAGCAGCGCCGCGGCGATCGTCACCGGATCGAGGCGCAGATCCGCCAGGGTGGAGGCGACGGCGACGGAATGATTGATGTAGGCTTCGCCGGAGGCCCTGGTCTGGCCCTGATGGGCCGCCTCCGCGAAGGCGTAGGCGTCGCGGACGACGTCGAGGTCGGCTTTGGGGAAACGTTCGCGGACCTTCGCCACCAGCGCCTGGATCTCAGGCGGCAGGTCGGCAAAACTCGCGTGGGTTCTCGCCTGCAGCCACTTCATGTGCGTCTATGCGTCGATGGCGTCGATCGCGCCCTTGGCGCCGGTGCCCACACCCGGCCCGGCGACAGCGCGCAGCATCTCGGCGAGCGGGCCAAACGCCCAGCGCTCGACGGCATCGAGGGCAGCGTATTCCCGCTGGCCCTCGGTGTAGCGCAAGGACGTTGCCAGCTCGCGCCTGACTGTATCGGGAGGCAGGCTAACCCGCCAATGCTGGCCGTCGAATTCCCGTTGCAGCACGGCCGCCTCGGCGAGGATGTCCAACGCGATGCTCACGGTCCGCCGGGAGGGGACCGTAGATCCCAGCGCGTTCGTCAGGGGCCCGTCCGGCCACGTGACCGGCTCACTCGACGCGGAGAGGTCGCGCACCGCCCGGTAGACCGCCGCGAGCACCTCCCGGGGGGGATGCCGTTCGGCAAGCTGGGCGCGCAACACCTGGCCATCCTCCCGCCGGTATGCCAGCGTCACCATCGCCTGCCGGCCGTCCAGGCCGCCGAGTCCAAGCTGGCCGGCCAGCGTGGCGGTATCCTCGGTCAGCCCGGCCACAACCACCTGCCGTACGTCGGGCGGTGCGACGTCTTCGGAGAACCCGTCCGCCGCGACCAGCACGCGGATGGTTCCGTCGGCATACATCTGCTCGAGGACTTCGCGTACGCGCAGCGGCAGCCCGCCGTGATAGTAGGCGATCTCGGATTCTCCCGACCGCTCCCCTCTCAACTGCTGGGCCAGCGCGACGGCCTCGCCCCTCGACGACACGAAGATCATCGTCTTCTCGCCGCGTCCCGCCACCTCGGCGCAGACGGCGAAGCGATCGCCGGCCCCGCGGCGGTCCGACAGCCTCAGGCCGGCCCGCACGAACGAATCGGCGATGACCTCCCGGCCCCCCGCGGTATCGGACGAAAACACGACAACCTGCATGCGCCGCCCGGAACCCTGCAACAACTCCGCGAGCAGGTTAGCCCCTATTGTAGGCTCCGTTTCTGCAAGAAGCAAAGGCGAGCTCACCGGATGCTGCAGCAGGTACGCATGGCTGGCGATCACGACGTCCGCGGTTCCGTCGTGGAGGGCTTCGAGCAGCCGCTGTCGCTGGCGGAACAGGAGCGCGCCGTGCGCGCGAACGCATCGAATCCCCACCCGGCGCAGGCGCGGTCCCAGCCGTTCCTCCAGGCGATCCACCTGCGATTGCAGCGGCAGCGCAATGACGACCGGTCCGCTCACTCCCCGGATCACCGCCGCCGCGGCGGACACCTCGATGACCGACGTCCGTGCCTTGCCGGCGCCAAAGACCGCGTGGACCGAACGGCCGCCGAGGACCGCGTGGATTGCCTCCAGCTGCGCCGCCCGCAGCCGGCGGCCCCGCAACAGGTGCGCTCGCAGCCGCTCGATGAGTTCGTCGTCTTCCGCGGAGGCCAGCGCCGCCCGGGTGGCCCTTCCTGGATGGTCGTCGGCGGTCCACCGCTCCGCCCGGCGGATGTAGACGTTCACTCCATGGTGGCGATCGCCGCCCCCGGTCACCTGTGAGACCGTGGCCGTGTAGCGTTCCCCGGCATCCACCAGCGGCGCCAGGCGCGCCGCCAGCCGCGCGCTCAGATAGCCGACCTGTTCGCCCGCTGTCGTGCTGACCCGGATCGCATGCGGATCGTGGGCATTGTCCGGTTCACGGGTGAGTACGAGCGCGTCGCCCGCGGCGAGGGCGGCAACGGTGGTCTGCCGGTCATCGTAACTGACTCCTGCGACCTTGGTGTAGAAGGCGGCCGCGTCTTCGATGCCCAGCGCGCCGTTGGCCAGATAATCGCCGGCCCGGGTAAACAACCGGTCGATCAGCAGGCCGCCATCCATAAGCACGGCATCCAGATCGACCCCCGGAGTCTGCAGGTCGCGCACCACCAGCTGCACGCGGGGCTTGTCGTTCCAGCGATCGAGCGCCACCGTAAACGCAAGATCCAGCTCCGCCTGCGTGAACGCCAGCAGCTCAGACGCGTCGCCCAGGCGGAACCCGATCGCCTCGGCGTAGGCGGTTCCGTCGGTCACGCCCAGTTTGAGGTGGAGTCCATCTCCCAGCACCCGGGTGGTCACCGCACGCACCCCGCGCACGGCCAGCACCGGTTCCGGGTTGCCGGCGCCGAAGGGTGCCAGGCGCTCCAGCTGGCCGGCAAGACTCTCGGTGACGGACCCCAGCGGCACCTCGGCGTCGATCTGCAAAGAGGGAACAAGCGCATCGGGTGTCAGCCGCAAACCGGCGGCCTCGGTGAAGCGCCTGCCGAACTCGTCGATCCGCGCCGCGTCGATGGTCAGTCCGGCGGCCATGGCGTGTCCGCCGAACCGCTCCAGCAGATCGCCGCATTCGCTCAGCGTCTCGACGAGGTGCAAACCGGCGATGCTGCGGCCCGAACCCTTCCCGATCGCCCCATCGACCGCAATCATCACGACCGGCCGGTAGTAGCGCTCGACCAGGTGCGAGGCGACGATGCCGATGACCCCGGCATGCCAGCCCGCGGCGGACAGCACGATGGCCGGCCCCTCCGCCAGCTTCCGGGACTCGACCTGCTCGACGGCCTCGGCGAGGATTTGCTCGTTGATCGCCTGGCGGCGGCGATTCTCGGCATCCAGCCCGGCGGCAAGCGTCTCGGCTTCGGCCGGATCGCCCGTGGTCAGCAGGCGCACGGCCACCGAGGCGTCGCCCAGGCGGCCGGCCGCGTTGATGCGGGGGGCGAGCGAAAAGCTGACGTGCCGCGCACTCAGCGGGCCGGAGAGTTCCGCGGCCCGGATCAGCGCGGCCAGTCCCAGCGTCGGTGTGGACGCCATCTTCGCGAGGCCCCACCGGGCGAGGATCCGGTTGTCGCCCACCAGTGGAACGACGTCGGCGATCGTCCCCAGCGCGGCAAGATCGAGGACGTCTTCCGGGAGGTCGGCACGCCCGAGCCGCGAGCGGACGGCGCGGAGGAGCTGAAACGCCAGGCCGGCCGCGCAGTAGTCGGAGAAAGTAGCCTCGGAGTCCGAACGCCCTGCACCACTCGCTGCGCTCGGATGCAGGGCACGCTTGGGATCCACGATCGCGAACGCCGGGGGCAATTCGGCCGGGGGAAGATGGTGGTCGACGACGATGAGCTGCTGCCCGCGCGAGGCGGCGCGGGCGATTTCATCCACGGCGCCCACCCCGCAGTCGACGGCGACGACGAGGCGTCCTCCCTCCGAGCCGATGCGGGCGAGGGCCGGATCATTCAATCCGTAGCCCTCGGCGAACCGCGAGGGGATGTAGAAGGCCACCCGTCCGCCGAGGGCGGACAGCCCGCGCAGCAAGATGCTGGTCGCACTCACACCGTCGGCGTCGTAGTCGCCGTAGATCGTGATCAACTCGCCGCCGCGGATGGCCGCCGCCAGGCGGTCCGCCGCCTTCGCGGCATCGATCAGCCGGTCTGGATCGGTGAGCTCGCCCAGCGGCGCGTCGAGAAACTGCCGGGCGGCGTCGGCGCTGTCATAGCCGCGATTGATCAGGATCTGTGCGACGATGGGATCGACGCTCAGTTCGCGGGCCAGTGTGGCTTGAAGATCGGGCTGCTGAGGCCGGACGCGCCATCGCAGCGGCATCACAGCGACCGCCCACCGCGGACGCGGCGGGTCAGCGGGGCCGCTGGCTTATGGCGATCGCGGCGGACCGGGAATCTAGCGGGATGGTTGGGAGGGTTCACCGGCACTCTGCGCCGGGGACCCGAAGGGCGCCGAGCGCTGCCGCTCTGCCTCGCGGAGCCGGAGTTCAGCATCTCTGACCTGAGCCCGGAGTTCGCGCTGCCGGAACAAGCCGGCCACATAGAGGATGAACGCGCCGATCAGCAGCGGGGCGATCATCGCGTAGCTAAGAACCGTATCGTAGCGCCAGCCGAGGAACAGGACCGTCACCGGCGAGCGGTTCTCCAACGCGAACACGGCGACGAGCACGAGCAGGATGAGACCGATAATGGCCATCTCACTCCACAATCTACACGATCTCGGGTTACTTGGCCAGCGGGACGGCTGCCGGCTGTTCGGTGTCCTCGCCGAGCGTGGTCCTCCGGCTGAGGTAGACGGCCGTCGCGACCAGCGCCAGAGCTACTCCGACGACCGTGCCGCGGACGGCGAGCGAGAGCGGCTGGATGACCACCGGGGCGATGAGGATCGCGACGAGGTTCATGACCTTGATCAGCGGGTTCAGGGCCGGCCCGGCGGTGTCTTTCAGCGGATCGCCGACCGTGTCGCCGATGACTCCGGCTTTGTGCGCGTCGGTCCCCTTCCCGCCGAGGTAGCCGTCTTCGATCTTCTTCTTGGCGTTGTCCCACGCCCCGCCGGTGTTTGCCATGAACACCGCCAGCAGCTGCGCGGTGAGAATGGCCCCGGCCAGGTAGGCGCCGAGCGCGCCGGCGCCCAGCGCGAACCCCACCAGCACGGGCGCTGCGATTCCGATGATCCCCGGGCCGAGCAGCTCGCGCTGTGAGGCCTTCGTCACGATGTCGACGGCGCGGGAGTAATCCGGCCGTTGGGTCCCGGCCATGATGCCGGGGAACTCGCGGAACTGGCGGCGCACCTCTTCGACGACGAGAAACGCGGAGCGTCCGACCGCACGGATCAGGAACGCAGAAACCAGGAACGGCACCGCTCCTCCGATCAGCAGGCCGATGAAGATCAGCGGCAGGTTGACCTGGATCCCCACCCGGTTCAGCAACGCTGACGCCTGGCCGGCGCCGGCGCCGGTGAGCTCCTGAATCTGCACGAACAGCCGTGCCTCGTCCACGTACGAGCGGAACAGGGCGATCGCGGCGACGACCGCCGTCGCGATGGCGAATCCTTTGGTCAGGGCCTTGGTCGTGTTGCCGATCTGGTCCAGCCGCGCCACGATGCGGCCCGCCAGCGACTCACCGCGCTCGACACCCGACATCTGGAAGATCCCGTTGGCATTGTCGACGATCGGGCCGAAGGTGTCCATGGCCAGGATGAACCCCGTGGTCGTCAGCAGCCCCAGGCCGGCCAGCGCAATGCCGTAGGCCGCCAGGACCACGCTGCCGCCGAAGATGGCATAGGACGCCGCCAGGGTGATCGCGATGGCCAGGATCGACCACACCGTGCTCTCCAGTCCCGAGCCCAAGCCGGTCAGGATCAGCGTGGCGGGACCGGTCTTCGCCGAGTAGGCGATCTCATTCACCGCCGCGCGGTCGGGGTGCGTGAAGGCCTCGGTCAGCCAGCTGATCACCACGGCCAGCACAATGCCGGTCAGGGTGGCGAAGAAGAAGCGGAAATCGGGGGCGCCGGTCAGCGGATCTTTCAGGTACACGGCGTTGACCACCCCGAACCCGACGACCGCGGCCAGCGCGGCGGCCCAGAAGCCGACGTTGATGGGCTTCATCGGATCGCCGATCGTTTCGTCGCGGCCGCGCACCAGCCAGGTCCCGATCATCGACGCGAACACGCCGATCGCGCGCACCAGCAGCGGGAAGATAATGAGCTTGAGCGCGAAGCCGGCGGCGATCGCCGGGCCGCCGTACCGTGCGACGAAATCGGGATCGAGCAGTGTGGCCGCGCCGAGGATGATGGCCGCGACCAACGTCACCTCGTAGCTCTCGAAGACGTCGGCCGCCATACCGGCGCAGTCGCCGACGTTGTCCCCCACGTTGTCGGCGATCACGGCGGCGTTGCGCGGATCGTCTTCGGGAATGCCGACTTCAACTTTGCCGACCAGGTCGGCGCCCACGTCGGCGGCCTTGGTATAGATGCCCCCACCGACGCGCATGAACGCCGCGACCAGGGAGCCGCCGAAGCCGAATCCGACGAGCACTTTGGTCGCATCATCGCGGAAGAGCATGAAGATGATCGTCGCGCCCAAGAGACCCAATCCGACCGTGAACATCCCCGAGATCGTCCCGGCCTGGAACGCGATGTGCAGGGCTTCGCGGTAGCTGCGCCGGGCCGCGTTCGCCACGCGCACGTTCCCCTGCACCGCGGAGGTCATGCCGACGTAGCCTGCCCCGTACGACGCGAAGCACCCCAGCAGGAACGCGGCCGCGATCCCGATCGCCAGGATGGGTTTGTCGGCGTAGATCGGGCGGTACAGCAGGTAGAGCCCGACGGTGACCACGGCAATGAAGGCCAGCATCGTCCGCAGCTGCCGGAACAGGTAGGCGTAGGCCCCCTCCTGGATGGCCGTGGCGACCGCGACCATCGACTGCGGACCGGGGTCGTGGGTGAGCACCCGGCGGCGGAGATACCAGCCGTAGCCCAGGGCGATGATGCTGCTGGCCAGCACCAGCCACAACAGCGCGAATTCCAGCGAACCGAACTGCGGGAGGGTCAGCGACGATTCCGTCATCGGCGGCCGCGGCTGCGCCGGCGCTTCCGCGGCGGGTTCGAGAAGACCGGCGGGGCACCTTCAGGCGGGACCGCACGCTCCCCGGAGGAGACCGCCGGCGGGCGCACCGGCTCAACGGCGGTCCGGCCGGCGCGCCGCTCGCTCCAGTAATTCCAGTCGACCAGGATCGGACACGCGTTGAGGATCGAGGAATACGCCCCGGTGAAGATACCGACCATCAGCCCCAGCGCGAAGTTGTGGATGGTGGCGCCGCCGAACAGGTAGACGGCGCCGATCGCGAGGATCGTGGTCAGCGCCGTGTTCAGCGACCGCACCAACGCCTCGAGGATGCTGCGGTTGACCAACCGGTCGAACGGCTCGCGCGTCCGCTGGGCCAGGTTTTCCCGGATCCGGTCGAACAGCACGACCGTATCGTTGATGGAGTACCCGACGACCGTCAGCAGCACCGCCACGAACGAGCTGTCGACCTCAAGGCGGAAGATCGCGAAGATGCCGGTGACGACCAGCAGGTCGTGGAGGAGGGCCGTATCCGCGGCGACGGCAAACCGGATCGATTTGAAACGGAAGGCGATGTAGACCACCTGCAGGATCAGCCCGAGCACGACGGCGATGATGGCGATGTTGCGGAGTTCTTCGCCGATGCGCGGACCCACCGCGTCCTGCCGCAGCACCGTGACCTGGCCGAATCGTTGGCGCAGCGCCTGGAGCAGCGCGGCGGACTGGCCCGTTGCCAGCGGCCGGGTGCGGATCAGGACCTCCTGATCGGATTTCTGGATGATGCTCTGCCCCGTCGTAAAACGGTCCACGACCGGCCGGACGTCGCCGACGGAGAACTCGCGCTCCAGACGCAGTTGCAGGAAGTTCCCGCCGGTAAAGTCCACACCCCAGTTCAGCGCCCCGTGACCCTGCACCGTGTTGTAGATGAGCGCGACGAGCCCGGGCAGGATGATGATAATGGACAGGAGGTAGCCGAGGCGCCGGCGGCCGATGATGTCCCAGCTACGCACGTTCAACGGCGGCCCTCCCCACGCTCCCCAACCGGGTCAAGAATCGGCTTCCGCCAATCTCGGCCGCCGTCTCCACGAAGGTCCGCGTCACCCAGATGGCTGAGAACATGTGCGCGACGATTCCGACCGTCAGCGTCACGGCGAACCCGCGGATCGGCCCGCTGCCCATGAGGAACAGCACGAGCGCGGCCAGCAGGGTCGTGACGTTGGAGTCCACGATGGTGACAAACGCCCTGCTCCAACCGGTGTTGATGGCCGTGCGCAGGGTCTTGCCGGCCCGGAGCTCCTCTTTCACCTTCTCGAAGATGATGACGTTGGCGTCCACCGCCATGCCGATGGACAAGATCAACGCGGCGATCCCGGGCAGCGTTAGCGTCGCGCGCAGCGCCGTGAGGATGGCCAGCATCAGGAGGAAGTACACGAGCAGCGCCAGGTCGGCCATCACCCCGGCGAACCCATAGTACAGTGCCATGAACAGCACGACCATCACGGCGGCCGCCCATCCCGCACGGATGCTCTGCTGGATAGAGTCGCGGCCCAGCACCGGCCCGATCGTGCGGTTCTCGACGACCTCGACCGGCACCGGCAGCGCGCCGCCGCGCAGGAGCACGGCGAGGTTGCGGGCTTCGGTCAGGTCGGCGAATCCGCCGCTGATCTGCCCGCGTCCGCCGCTGATGCGGTCGCGGATGACCGGCGAGGAGATCACTTCGTTGTCCAGCACGATGGTCAGGTACTGGCCGACGTGCTGGGCGGTGAAGTCTTCAAACGTCTTGGCTCCGGCGCCCTTGAACTGAAAGTTGACGATGGGCTCCGCCGTGGTCTGATCGAACGCAGCCTGCGCGTCGGCCAGGTCGGCGCCGGTGAGGATCACCTTCTTTGGCAGCGGGCTCGGTTTGCCGGGCGCCGGCGGGGTGACCGTCTTGCCATCGGCCGACCAGCGGGTGCCGTGGGGGAGCTGGGTTGGCCCGGTGTCCACGAATTCCAGCAGCGCCGTCTTGCCGATCAGCGCGATGGCGCGGTCCGGGTCCTGGATCCCGGGCAGCTCCACGATGATCCGGTCGCTGCCCTGGCGCTGGATGGTGGGCTCGACGATCCCGAGCTGGTCGACGCGGTTCTCGATGACGTGCGCCGCGGCGTCGACCGCTTCTGTCGTCAGCGGCACGCTCGCGGTTCCCCTCGCCTCGAGCACGAGGTGGCTGCCGCCCTGCAGGTCGAGCCCGAGATTCATGTGCAGGGCCGGCCGCTCGAGGCGCGGGACGAATCCATCGAAGTGGAGCGGCGTAAACGCGACCTGGGCGGTCGCGAGCGTAAGGATGAGCACGATCAGCAGACGGACGTAGGGACGTGATCTCACGCGACACTCCCAGGATCTTCGTTGATACTTGGAGCCGATTCATTATAGAAAGCGCCCATGACAGAGTCAATTGCGGCCAGGTACAATCACGGTAGATGCCCTCACAGCTGCAGTTGTCGGGCCACGCGGAGCCGTTGAAGATCGGGGCGTGTTCGATCTACGCGGGCACCTGCTCGTGGGCGGACCCCAACTTCGTGAAGGAGGGCGGCTTCTACCCGCGCGGGACGCGCTCCGACCCGCGCGCGCGGTTGGAGTACTACGCCACCGTCTTCCCTACGGTCGAGGTCGACGCGACGTACCACGTGCTCGTCCCGGCGGAGCGCGCCGCGCAGTGGGTGACCTGGACGCCCCCGCAGTTCGTCTTCACGGTCAAGGCCTTCGCCCTGTTCACCTGGCACGAGACAAATCCGTCCCGGCTGCCCAAGGAGATCGCGCCGCTGGTCCCCGAGCACCTGCGCGACCTCACCGCGGTGGGCGCGGCCGTGCTTCCCGAGGAGGTCGTCAACGCGTCGTGGGACTATTTCACGGCGTTCGTCGACGAGATCAAGAAAGCGGGCAAACTCGGCCACGTGCTGTTCCAGTTTCCCAAGGGCCAGGCGTTCACGCCCGAGTGGTTCGCATACATGGACCGGTGGGAACCGTACCTGCGGCAGTGGCCGATCGCGGTGGAAATCCGTCACCGCAGCTGGCTGGAGGGCCGGG
>DASYRL010000129.1:0-30340 GCA_036004445.1 bacterium | reverse complement strand
GGGGCGCCGTCGACATCGAGCAGGCTAAGGCGCTGGCCAAGCGCCTGATCGACAGTGGATCGGACGGGATCGTCGTCGCCGGCACGACCGGTGAGTCCCCGACGCTGAGCGATGAGGAAAAGGTGCAGCTGTTCAAGGCGGTGAAGGACGCCGTGGGCGGCCGCGCCACCGTCGTCGCCGGCACCGGGACCAACGATACCCGGCATTCCGTGCACCTGACCAAGCAGGCCGCCTCCGCCGGCGCGGACGGCATCCTGCTGGTCAATCCGTATTACAACCGGCCGTCGCAGGACGGCCTGTACGCTCACTTCCGCACGATCGCGGAGTCCACGTCGCTGCCGTGCATGCTCTACAACATTCCGGGACGCACCGGCGTCAACGCGGCGCCGGAGACGATCGCCCGACTGGCCGACGTGCCCAACATCGTCGCGGTGAAGGAAGCCAGCGGCAGCCTCGACCAGGCTTCGGAGATCCGCCGCCGGACGGGTCCGGAGTTCCTCATCTACAGCGGAGACGACAGTCTCACCCTCCCGATCCTCGCCGTGGGCGGGGCGGGCATCGTCAGCGTGGCGTCACACCTCGCCGGAGCCGAGATCGCCGAAATGGTGCGCGCGTACGAGCAGGGTGACGTCCGCAAGGCGCTGGCCATCCACCTCAAGCTCTTCCCGCTGTTCAAGGTCCTGTTCATCACGACCAACCCCGTGCCGCTGAAGGCGGCGCTCAACCTCAGCGGGTTCAACGTCGGCAAGCCGCGGCTGCCGCTGGTCGAGGCCACCGCGAAGGAGAAGGAACAGATCGGGGCCGTGCTCAAGGAACTGGCACTCGCACCTGTCTAACCGGTCCTCCGCGCAGGACGCGCTCGACCGCCTGCACGCCCGGATCCGGCGCTGCGATCGCTGCCCGCTGCATCGCACCCGCACGAACGCCGTGCCGGGGACGGGACCGGCGACCGCGCGGATCGTCTTCGTGGGCGAAGCGCCGGGACGCCAGGAAGATCTACGCGGGGTACCCTTCGTCGGGCGCGCCGGACGGGTCTTCGACGAACTGCTGGCGTCGATTGGACTGTCCCGGGACGACGTCTACATCACGAACCTCGTCAAGTCGCGTCCGTTCGTCGGGGGTCCGCCCGGGCGCAACCGCGACCCGTCGCGGGACGAAATCGCCGCGTGCACGCCCTGGCTGCTGGAGCAGTTGGCGATCATCCGGCCCAGGATCGTGGTCACGCTGGGCGGCCTCGCGCTGAAGTCGGTCAGCCCGAGCAGTGAGCTCGCAAAGGTCCACGGCCGCGCCGTCGCCCACGATGCGTTCGCCGTCGTCGCGCTCTACCATCCCGCCATGGCCCGCTACGGCCCCAGGTGGAACACAATCCTGCGGCGTGATTTCCGGCGCCTGCAGGAGTTGCTGGCGACAGGAAGTCGGCGGAGATCCGCGAAGACGAAATAGTTGAACTGAGTCGCAGTGGCGTCGGACTTTTCGCGGGAGCATCGTCGTGCTGCAGATGGTCATCCTTGGCCTCGTGCAGGGCCTAACCGAGTTCCTCCCCGTCAGCAGCACGGCTCACCTGCTGTTTGCCGAATCGCTCCTTGGTGTCACCCGTCCGGGCATCCTGCTGGAATCTGTCCTTCACCTGGGCACGGCCGCCGCGGCGGCGTGGCTGTTCCGAGCGGACCTGCTGAAGGTACTCCGCGGGCTCATCTCGACGTTCACCGACACGCGCCCCGACCTGCACGGGTACCGCCGGCTGGGATGGGCGATCGTCGTCGCCACCGCCATCACCGCGGTGATCGGTATCGCCTTGGAGTCCCGATTTGAGGCGATGTTCGGATCGCTGCGCGGGACGGCGTTCCAGCTGGTGCTGACCGGGGTGATCCTCTTGCTGGTGAACCGCCGTGGCACGCGGGCCGCGATTGACGCCGGCCCCATGGACGGCGTGGGCGTCGGCGTGGCACAGGCCGCGGCGATCATCCCGGGGATCTCGCGTTCCGGGGTGACGATCGTTGCCGCCACCTGGCTGGGCATGACCCCCGAAGAGGCCGCGCGATTCTCTTTCCTCGTGGCCGTCCCCGCGGTGGCCGGGGCTGGGTTGTTCGGCTTGAAAGACTATTCCGCCGGAGTGGCGGCCGGATACACTGTCGCCCAGCTGCTGGCGGGATTCCTCGCCGCGCTGATCTCAGGCGCGCTGGCCATCGCCTGGCTGCTGCAGATCGTGCGCCGGGGCCGGCTGGCGGTCTTCGCCGTGTACTGCATCGTCGTCGGCATCATCGTAGTCGCGTTGGCTTGAGGAATCCGTGAGGGGGCGTTAAGCCGATGGGGCGCAAGAGATCGGAGTCCGGGAAGACGCAGGCGGCCGGTGCGATCCTGCTGGTCCTCGGACTGATCCTCGGGCTCTCGTTCCTGCCGAAAGCGACGGGTCTCCCGGCGCTGCTCGGGCACGCGCAGCGGTGGATGCTGGGCGCGCTGGCAGCGGGAATCCCCGTCGCGGTCTTTCTGGCCGGCGCAATCCTGGTGCTGGCCGGCCAACGGGCCCGCTTTACGCGCCGGATCGGCGCGATGTGCCTGTTGGCCGTCGTCGTGATCATCGCGATCCACGCGCGGACGCCGGCAGGGCGGGAGTTCGCTGCGGGTGTGGCGGGACAGGGCGCCGGCGCGCTGGGGGCGATGCTGGTGTGGCTGCTCCGCCGCGCGCTCGGCAACGTGGGACTCTGGCTCGTGACTGTCCTCGGCGCGGCCGGCGCGATCTTTCTGTGGACGGGCACGCGGATCGGCACGGTCGTCGAAGTGGCGTGGGCACTGCTCACGCATGCCGGCCGGGCGGCCGGGCAGGGGCTGGTGTTTCTCGGACGCGCCGCGGTCGCACTGCTCGCGGCTCTGTGGGAGGGCATCGCCTCGCTGGCGCGCATCGGGGCCGGCCGCCTGCGGGCGGCAGGGGATCGGGTCCGCGCGCAGGCCCAGCTGGCTGGCGCCGTACCACGGATGCCCATCGCCGACGGCCCATCGGTCAGCGCGGCAACCGCAGCCGCGCCGCCTCCGATTCCCTCCGCCCGAGCCGCCGGGCGCCAGCGAGAAGCGGCGGAAGCGAACGTGCTGCCCGACGTGGTGACGCTGGATGCCCCGGCTCCAAGATCGCGGCCGCGAGAACCTCAAGCCCAGCAGGTATCGCTTCCCCTACACGTGCCCGCCGGCGGGTTCGCCGCCCCGCCGATCTCCCTGCTGACCGACCTTCCGGCCAGCCGGGCCAAAGGACGCATGGAACCGGTCGACGTGGCGCGCATGCTGGAACAGACGCTCGACAGTTTCGGGGTTGAAGCGAAAGTCGTGCGCTGGGAGCATGGGCCGGTCGTCACGCGCTTTGAGGTGCAGCCCGCGCCGGGGGTCCGCGTGCAGAAGATCAGCAGCCTCACCAACGACATCGCCCTCGCGCTGGCGGCGCCCAGCGTGCGCATCGAGGCGCCGATCCCGGGCAAGTCCGTGGTCGGCATCGAGCTGCCCAACCAGAAAGCCAGCCTGGTGCACATCAAGGAGATTCTCTCCACCGAGGACTACCAGCGGGAGACGGCCCTGCTCACGGTGGCCATCGGCAAGGACATCGCCGGCCATCCCATCCTCGCCGACCTCGCGGAGATGCCCCACCTGCTGATCGCCGGCGCGACCGGATCGGGCAAATCAGTGATGCTCAATGCGATCATCGCCAGCCTCTTGTTTCGCTGTACGCCGGCGGACTGCCGGCTGGTGATGATCGATCCCAAGCGCGTGGAGTTCGCGAACTTCAACAACATCCCGCACCTGCTGGCCCCAGTCGTGACCAACCCGCGGGCGGCAGCGGGCACGCTGAAGCAGATGCTCACCGAGATGGAAGCGCGGTTCGAGCGCTTCGCCGGCTCCGGGACCCGCAACATCCAGGCCTACAATGAGCTCCCCGACGTCGAGCGGCTGCCCTACATCGTCATCATCATCGACGAGCTGGCCGACCTGATGATGGTCGCGCCGGCCGACTTCGAAGACGTGATCTGCCGCCTCGCCCAGATGACGCGCGCCACCGGCATCCATCTGGTGGTCGCGACACAGCGCCCGTCCGTGGACGTCATCACCGGGCTGATCAAGGCCAACATCCCCTCGCGCCTCGCGTTCGCGGTCAGCAGCCAGGTCGACAGCCGCACCATCCTCGACATGCCGGGAGCCGAGAAGCTGCTGGGGAAGGGGGACATGCTGTTCATGCCCATCGGCGCCGCCCGAGCGGTCCGCGCCCAGGGCGCGTTCATCGCCGACAGCGAGATCCAGGCCCTCGTGGAGTGGTGGAAGTCCCAGGGCAAACCGGTCTACGACCAGGATCTCATCCACGCCGAGCGGGAGACCACCGCCGAAGCCGGAGACGGCGACGAGCTCCTGGGCGAGGCCGCGCGGCTCGTCGTCCGCGCCGGGTACGGTTCGGTGTCGCTGCTGCAGCGCAAGATGAAGATCGGCTACGTCCGCGCCGCGCGGATTGTCGATCAGCTGGAGGAGAAGGGCATCGTGGGACCCACGCAGGGCAGCAACCCGCGCGAGGTCCTGGTCGGCATCGACCAGTTGGAGCAACTGCTCCGGTAGCCGGCGAGAGGAAACCTCCTCCCACCCAAGGAATCCGTCCCCCGTACCCGAGGATTCCAGGGAGGGGAGAATCGATGCGCAGGCGTCGCACGGCGGTGATGTTCCTCGCACTGCTCGTCGTGGCCATCCTGGCCACGGTCGGGTGTCAGCGACAGGCTCAGCAGGCTCCATCGGCTCCAAAGATCAAAGTCGGTATCGTCTATGACGTCGGCGGACGGGGCGACCTGTCCTTCAATGACATGGCATTCGCCGGGCTCGAGCGGGCCCAGCGAGAGTTCGGCGACCGGATCGAGACGCGGGATCTCGAGCCCACCGCCGGCGGGGAGAACCGAGAGGAACTGCTGCGGCTGCTCGCCGGGGAAGGCTACCAGCTGATCTTCGGGATCGGCTTCCTGTTCACCGACAGCGTCCAGCGCGTGTCGAAGGACTTCCCCAACGTCAAGTTCGGCATCGTCGACGGGTTCATCCCCGATCTGACGGACCAGAGCAACGTCGTCTGCCTGCTGTTCAAGGAGCAGGAGGGATCCTTCCTCGTCGGCGCGGCGGCGGCGCAGGCGTCGAAGACAGGGAAGATCGGGTTCGTCGGCGGCATGAAGATCCCGCTGATCGAAAAGTTCGAGGTCGGCTTCATCGCCGGCGCGAAGTATGTGAACCCGAACATCGAGGTCTTCTCCGAGTATGCGGGCACCACCGGTGAGGCGTTCCGCGACCCGGTCAAGGGCAAGGAGCTGGCGCTCGCCGAGTATGACCGCGGCGCCGATATCATCTACCACGCGTCGGGCGGCACCGGGATCGGCGTGTTCGAAGCCGCCGTCGTCAAGGACAAACTCGCCATCGGCGTGGATGCCGACCAGTCGCTGACCGTCAAGGAGGACCAGCGCCCGCACATCCTCACCTCCATGTTGAAGCGGGTAGACGTGGCGGTCTTCGAGACGATCAAGGCGTTCATCGACGGCAAATTCACCGGCGGCTACCGCAACTTCGGGCTCGCCGAAGACGGCGTCGGCTATGCCGAGAACGACGTTAACCGCGACATGATCGCGCCCTACAAGACGAAGCTCGACGAACTGCGGGGTAAGATCGTCAGCGGCGAGATCGTCGTGCCCACCACCAAGGCGGAACTGGATACGTTCCTCAAGAACCTGCCGAAGTGAGCTGCGGGTGAAGAAGCAAGCGAGGGGTGGGAAGGAAATCCACCCCTCGCTTGTTTATCTGAAGACCGGATGAGCCCTTCGATTCGCTTCCCTCGCTCAGGGCGATGAGCACGTTCATCGAGCTGCACGGCATCACCAAGCGCTTCCCCGGCGTTGTTGCCAACCACCGGATCGACCTGGCCGTCGCCGAGGGGGAGATCCACGCCCTTGTCGGCGAGAACGGCGCCGGGAAGTCGACCCTGATGCGCACCCTCTACGGGCTGTACCAACCCGATGCAGGATCGATCTCCGTCCGCGGGCGGACGGTGACGATCGACAGCCCGGCTGAGGCGCTGGCGCTGGGAATTGGGATGGTGCACCAGCACTTCATGCTCATCCCGCGCTTCACCGTGGCCGAGAACGTCATCTTGGGCAGCGAGCCCGTTCGCGCGCTGGGCCGGCTGCGCATGCGCGAGGCGCAGCGGGCGGTCGCCGACCTCTGCGCGCAGTATGGCTTCGCGCTGGACCCCGCCGCGGAGGTCAGCACGCTGGGCGTGGGCGCCCAGCAGCGGGTCGAAATCATCAAGGTGCTCTACCGCGGCGCGGAACTGCTCATCCTCGACGAGCCCACCGCGGTGTTGGTCCCCCAGGAAGTGGACGAGCTGTTCAACAACCTCCGGCGCCTGCGCGAACAGGGGAAGACGATTATTTTCATCAGCCACATCCTCGACGAGGTGCTGCAGATCTCCGACCGCATCACGGTCCTCCGCCGCGGGGAGGTGGTCGGGACGGTGGCCACCGCCGCCACGACGAAGACGCAGCTGGCGGAAATGATGGTGGGCCGGCCGGTCCTTCTGCAGCTCGACCGGCCCGACGTGACGCCGGGTGCGGTGCGCCTGGAGGCCGAGGACCTCTCGGTGGCGGGCGTCGGCGCCAAGGCAGCCGTTCACCGGGTGTCGCTGAACGTCCACGCCGGCGAGATCTACGGCATCGCGGGTGTCGAGGGCAATGGCCAATCAGAGCTGGTGGAAGCTCTGGTCGGCCTGCGGCCGGTGACCTCGGGCCGCCTGGTGATCGACGGCCGGGACGTCACCCGCGCCGGGGCGCGGGAGATCACCATGCTGGGGGTGGCCTACATCCCGGAAGACCGCCACCGCCGCGGATTGGTCCTGCCGATGTCGGTCTGGGAGAATGCGATCCTGGGCCACCACACCCAACCCGAGTTCACCGCCGGCTTGCTGCAGGACGTCCGGGCGGCCAAGGCGTTCACCGCCGAGCGCATCAAGGAGTATGACATCCGCGTATCCAGTGTGGATCTTCCCGTGCTCGCGCTGTCCGGCGGCAACCAGCAGAAGGTGATCGTCGCGCGCGAGTTCGCCTTCGCCCCGAAGGTGCTCATCGCCGCCCAGCCCACGCGCGGGCTGGACATCGGCGCCACGGAGTTCGTCGAGCAGCAGCTGCTGGCGGCCAAAGGCAAGGGGATGGCCGTCCTGTTGGTATCGGCCAACCTGGAAGAAGTGCTATCGCTGTCCGATCGCATCGGCGTCATGTGCGGGGGCGAGCTCGTCGCCGAGTTCACGCGCGGCGAGGCGACGCCCGAAGAGCTCGGCCTGTACATGGCCGGAACCAAACGGCGGCTTCCGGCGGCGCCATGAGACGCCGCCTCCTCCTGCTGCAGATCGCCACGCCGATCCTGGCGATCGTGTTCGGCGCGCTGATCGCGTCGGTCATCATCCTGGCCATCGGCCGCAACCCGCTGGAAGTCTACGGCGTGATGGTGCGCTTTGGCCTGCTGCGGGGAGACAGCGTGGTGGCGATTCTCTTCAAAGCGACCCCGCTGATCTTCGCTGGGCTTGCCGTCGCGGTTGCCTTCCGCGCCAACCTCTGGAACATCGGGGTCGAAGGCCAGTACTACATCGGCGCATTCTGCGCCGCGTACGTCGGCTTCGCCGTCCGCGGGCTGCCCGCGGTGATCCACCTGCCGCTGGCCGTGCTGGCCGCCGTCGTCGGCGGGATGACCTGGGCGCTGCTCCCGATCGTGCTCAAACTCAAACGAGGCGCGCACGAAGTGATCACGACCATCATGATGAACTACATCGCCGGCGCGCTAATCCTCTACCTGATCGCCGACGTCTTCCGCGACCCCGCCCAGGTCGGCACCCCGCGCGTGCGCACGCCGGACTTTCTCCCGTCGGCCCGCATGCCGTCACTGGCTCCGCTGCTGCAGCTGTTCGGATTCACCGGCGCCGATCTCACGAAGATGAGCTGGCTGTTTCCGCTGGGCCTCGTCCTGTGTGTGGGGATCGCGCTGCTGCTCAGCCGCACGCGGTTCGGCTACGAGGTCCGCGCGGTGGCGTTCAACCCGGACGCGGCCGAGGCGGCCGGCATTCCCAACGCCCGTACGCAGTTCCTGATGTTCATGCTCAGCGGGGCGGTGGCCGGGCTGGTCGGCCTCAGCGACGTCCAGGCGTTCTTCGGCTACCTGGACATCGACTTTCCCAAAGGGCTGGGATTTCTCGGGATCTCGGTCGCCCTGGTTGCCAAGAACAACCCCCTGGGGGTCATCGCCGCCGCGCTGCTGTTCGGCTTTCTCGATCGCGGCGCCCAAGGAGTGCAGTTCTTCGCGCGCGTGCCGAAGGAAGTCATCGTCATCCTGCAGGCGCTGATCATCCTCTCGATCGTCGTCGCCTACGAGCTGCTCAACCGCTACATCCGTGCCCAGCGCAAGCGGGAAGCCCAGCGACCCGTGCCGTCGGCGGCGCCCGCGGCGGAAGCGGGGGGCTAACGTGGACATCGTCGCCTCCCTGTTCAGCCTCGCCCTCATCGCCTCGGCGGTCCGGGTGACCATGCCAATCCTGCTGGCGTCGTTGGGCGCGGTGTACTCCGAACGGGGCGGCGTCGTGAACATCGGCCTGGAAGGCATGATGATCATGGGCACGTTCTTCGGGGCGATCGGCGACTACGTCTTTGCGCGGAGCTTCCCCGCCCTCACCGCCGCGGTCCCCGACCTTGCCCCGCTGGCCGGCGTGCTGGCGGCGGTCGCCGCGGGCGCCGTGTTCGCGCTCATCCACGCGGTGGTCACGATCACCTTCCGCGTCGATCAGATCATTTCCGGCGTGGCGCTGAACCTGCTCGCCGTGGGGCTCGCCCGGTTCCTCAATATCCTGTTCTTCGGCGTGGCGACGCAGTCGCCGGGTGTCCGCGGCTTCACACCGATCAACGTGCCCGGGCTGAAGGCAATCCCGATCCTCGGCCCGATCGTGACCGGGATTTCGCCGCTGATTCTGGTGGCCATCGCGCTGGTCATCGTCAGCCAGTGGATCCTGCTGCGAACGCGGTTCGGCCTGCGCCTCCGCGCCGTCGGCGAGTACCCGCTGGCCGCCGACACGCTGGGGATCAACGTCTACCGGATGCGCTACGCGGGCGTGCTGATCAGCGGCGCCCTGGCGGGGATGGCGGGAGCCTACCTGTCCATCGAGCAGGCGCATCTGTACTTCGAAGGGATGACCCAGGGGCGAGGGTTCATCGCGCTGGCGGCGATGATCTTCGGCAACTGGTGGCCGCTTGGCGCGCTGGGCGCGTCGGCGCTGTTCGGGTACTTCGACGCGCTGAGCCTGCGCGTTGTCCGCCTGCCGGTCCCGTATCAGTTCATCAGCGCCCTGCCGTACTTCGTGACGATTCTCGTGCTCGCCGGCGTCGTGCGCCGCGCCCGCCCGCCGGCCGCGGACGGCATCCCCTACGCGAAGGAAGAAGAATGACGTTCGTCATTCATCGTTCGTCGATCGTGGAGCGGTCGGCGCAACCATGAACCAGGAACGACGATCGGTCATCGTCTTCGGCGGCTGCAACCTCGACGTCATCGCCCGGCCGAGCCGGTCCCTGCGGCCGGGAGTGTCCAATCCAGGCGCCGTCTCCGTGAGCGCGGGCGGAGCCGGACGGAACGTGGCGGCGAATCTGGCCCGCCTGGGTGTCACCACCGACCTGATCTCCGGTGTCGGAGCCGATCCGGCCGGAGATTATCTCATCGCGGAAACCGCCCGCGCCGGTGTCCGTGTTGCCGGAATCGTTCGCACCGCCGATCGCTCGAACTACTACGTCGCGCTGGCTGGCGTCGGTCCTGACCTGCTGGCGGTTTCCGACATGGCGGCCGCCGAAGCCCTCTCACCCGCCCAGGTGCGCGACGCCGCGGGCCTGGCCCGTCACGTGGGTATGGTCGTCATCGATGCGAATCTCCACGAGCAGACCATCGCCGCAGCGATCGACGTCGCCAGGGCAACGGCTATCTGTCTGCTGCCGACGTCGCCCGCGAAGGCGGCGCGCGTATCGGCGGTCCTGGACCGGGCGGTGTTGATTGCCGCCAGCGCCGCGGAGCTCGAAGTGCTGGCCGGGAGGCCCATTACCTCGGCCGAGGAGGCGCTCGACGCGGCGGATGTCCTCCGGCGGCGCACCGGCGCCGACGTCCTCGTCTCGATGGGCGCGTCGGGCGTCGGGATCGCCGCCGATGAGACGCACTGGCTGGAGGCGCGGCCGGTGGCGGTCGTCGACCCGACGGGCGCGGGCGATGCCGCCGCTGCGGCCGCCATCTTCGGCCGGATCTCTGGACTGTCGACCCGCGAATCCCTCCAACTGGCCCGCGCGGCGGGCGCCATGACGGTGACGATGCAGGGAGCGACGCATCCGGCATTCAGCGTCGAGGCGCTGCGGGCTTATGTCTGAACCCTTCGACTCGCTGCTCTCGCTCAGGGCCGATGGGCCCGCGGGGGTCGATCTCGCCCCGGCGGTAGCGGACGCGCTGGCCCAGCGGAGGCCACTGGTCTTGCTGGAGTCCGCCGTCGTATCGCACGGGCTGCCCGCCGCCGTTGCCATCCGAACCGTGGCCGAGATGGTCGCCGACGCGGCGGACGAAGGCGTCCTGGCGGTGGTCACGGCGGTCGTGAACGGCCGGATCATCGTGGGCGCTTCACCAGGCGACTTGGCGCGCCTAACCGGCGGCCAGGTCGCAAAAATCGCCGCGCGCGATCTCCCCACCGCGCTCGCCCTTGGGCACACCGGTGGCACGACCGTGTCGGCCACCGCGGCCATCGCTGATCTCATCGGTGTACCGGTGATGGCCACCGGCGGGATCGGGGGCGTGCATCTCGGCGCGGAGCGCACCTGGGACGTCTCCGCCGACCTGTCCGCGCTGTCGTCCCATCCGGTTCTTGTCGTCTGCTCCGGCGCCAAAGCCATCTGCGACATCCCGAAAACCGTGGAATTCTTGGAGACCGCCGGCGTGACCGTCGTCGGGTTTCGCACGGACCGGTTTCCGTACTTCCTGGCCGCCGACAGCGGCGTGCCCGCACCGCGGCGGATCGATTCGCCGCAGGATGCTGCCGCGATCCTGATGGCCCAGAGGGCCCTGGGCCAGCGCAGCGGAGTCGTGGTCGCCAACCCGATCCCTCTGGCAGAAGCGCTCGATGCCGGGGAGGTGGCCGATGCGGTCGCACAAGCACGGGCGAAAGCGGAACGCGCCGGTGCCGTGGGCAGTAACCTGACCCCGTTTCTCCTCGATGCGCTGGCGGAGATCACCGCGGGGGCCTCGCTGCGCGCCAACGTTGCCCTGCTGCGCGCCAACGCTCGTCTGGCCGCCCGGATTGCTGTCGCCATTCGGAACTCACTCAACCTACACAACTGACACAACCTACACAATTACCTACCGTGCTCTGGGTTGGCGGGTGATTTTGTAGGTTGAGTAGGTTGTGTAGGTTGTGTCGGTTGTGTAGGTTGGGTTAAAGTGGTCGCGTGATGGTGAAAGTTGGCATTGGGGAGCGGTTGCGCAACGCCCGCGAAGCCAGACGGATCACGCTCGACGATGCGGCCCAGCAAACCCGCATCCGCGTCGCGTACCTCCAGGCCCTCGAGGATGAGGAGTTCGGGAAACTCCCCGCACCGATCTACGCCAAAGGGTTCCTGCGTGCCTACGCGGCCGCGCTGGGTCTCGATTCCGACGAGCTCGTCGCGGTGTACCCGGAGGCCTTCGCCGCACCGCAGCCCTCGCTGGCCGGACGCCCCGGGGAAATCCCGATCCGCCCGGTCGCGCCGCCGTCGCGGCTGCGCCGCGTGGTGACGTACGTGCTGGGGGGCATCGCGGTGATCGCCGCCGTGTTCGGCTACGTCGGCTACCAGGGCTGGCGCGCGTTCAACGAGCCGCCGGTGCTCCCGTCGCCCAGCCCGTCGGCGGCGTCGTCCCCCTTTGAAGACGCCCCAATGGCCGCCGTTCCGCGTCCCGCACCCGGTGCCCCTGAGCCGGTCTCCCCACCCACACCGACCCCGCCGGCGCCACCGGCTCCATCGGTACCCAACGTGACCGCGCCGCTTTCGGTGACGGTGCGCGCCACGGGCACGACGTGGGTACGGGTCACGATCGCCGGGCGGCGCGTGTTCGAGGGAATGCTGCACGCCGGCGACGCACGGACGTGGTCCGCCCCAGGGGTGACCATCAGATTGGGCAATGCTCCCGCCGCAGCGGTCGAGGTCAACGGCCGCCGCATCCCAACACCCGCGGGGCAGCGCGTCTGGGAACAAACCTTCACCAACCGTAGGCAATGAAGGCCGAGATTATCTCCGTAGGCACTGAGCTGCTGCTCGGTCAGATCGTCGACACCAACGCCGCCTACCTCGCGCAGCGCCTGGCCGGAGCCGGGGTCGATGTCTATTTCAAGCAAACGGTCGGCGACAATCCCGCACGGGTGCAGGAGGCCGTTCGCCTGGCAATGAGCCGCGCGGACCTGATCGTCATGACCGGCGGGCTCGGTCCGACTGAAGACGATCTCACGGTTGCCGCGATCGCTGGACTGCTGGGGCTCGAGCTCATCCGCCACGACGCCATCGCCGAGGCGATCGGGCACTTCTTCGAATCGCGGGGCCGCACGCCGCCGGAGACCGTGTTCAAGCAGGCGCTCATTCCCGCCGGCGCCCGGCCGATTCCCAATACCCGCGGCACGGCGCCGGGGATCCATCTCGAGCACGACGGCACCACCATCGTTATCATGCCGGGGGTGCCGTACGAGATGGAGGCGATGGTGACCGACTATCTGCTGCCGCTGCTGCGGGAGCGGATGAGCGCGCAGGTCGTCATCGGGTCGCGCGTTCTGCGCGTCACCGGAGAGGGGGAGTCGGCGGTGGAAGTCCGCATCCGCGATCTGGTCGGCGGCACGGCGCCGACGATCGCCCCCTACGCCAAACTCGGCGAAGTGCACCTGCGGCTGACCGCCAAGGGCGGCCCGGACGAGGTCCGCGCGCAGCTCGACCGCGGCGAGCGGCTGGTCCGCGAGCGGTTGGGTCGCCTCGTGTATGGGACCGACGACCAGACGCTGGAGCAGGTCACCGGCATCCTGCTCGCCGATCGCGGGCTCACCGTCAGCGTCGCGGAATCGTGCACGGGCGGATTGATCGGGGAACGCTTCACGAACGTCCCGGGCAGCTCGGGGTACTTCCTGGGCGGCATCGTCGCGTACAGCGACGCGCTGAAAATCAACCTGCTCGACGTCCCCCCTGACACCATCGCGGAGTTCGGCGCTGTGAGCGCGCAGACCGCCGGCGCGATGGCCGCCGGCGTCCGGGGGCGGACCGGCAGCCACGTTGGGCTCGCCGTCACCGGCATCGCGGGACCCGGGGGCGCGACCGCGGACAAACCGGTGGGACTCGTGTTCCTCGGCTTGGCCGATGCCGATGGCACGCGAACGCACCGGCTGCAGCTCGGACCGGAACCGGGCCGGCGCGGCGTACGCCTCCTCGCGGCGCAGGCGGCGTTGAACTGGCTGCGCCTCCACCTGATCAGGTGATGGCGGACCTGCACCGCACGTTCATCGCGGTCGACCTCAACGCGACCCTGCGCGCCGCCGTCGTGACGCTCGAACGGGACCTGGAAGCCGCCGGCGCCCGATTGAAGTGGATCAAGCCCGCGAATTTGCATTTCACCCTGAAGTTCCTGGGCGAGGTCTCGACGGCCCAGGTCGCGCGCGCACGGATCGCCGCCCGCGAGACCGCCGCCGCCGCACAACCGTTCCGCATCCACCTCGCGTCGTTGGGCGCGTTTCCCACCCTCCAGAAGCCCGAGGTGGTCTGGGTGGGGGTGGGGGAAGGCAAGGACGACCTCGAAGCGCTCGCCGCGGGACTGGAACAGCAGCTGGCTCGGCAGCGCTTTCCCCTCGACCGGCGGCGCTTCCGGCCCCACCTGACCCTCGCCCGGATCCGGGACGTCCGGACCTGGGGAGACATTGTTCGCGCGCTGGAGCGCCTCAGGGACGTTTCCGTGGGCGGCCAGGTCATTGACACCCTGACCGTCTACGAAAGCCGCCTGAGCCCAAAGGGCTCGTCATACACAGCCCTTGAGGAGGTTCCGCTGGGAGTCCACTAGAACTAGTACCGTCCAGGGTGGGAACGCATAACCCAGGTGAGCTATTGACAAGCGAACACTTGTTTGGTACGATGCGCGCACCTTGAAGACTGGGGGCCGGTGATGAACGAACGGCAGCGTGCGCTGGACCTGGCGGTGAGCCAGATCGAGAAGCAGTTCGGCAAGGGATCCATCATGAAGTTGGGTGAGGCGTCGGCCCGGCTTCAGGTTGAAGTCATCCCCACCGGCGCCCTGGCGGTGGACATCGCCCTCGGCGTCGGCGGTGTTCCCCGCGGTCGGGTCGTCGAAATCTACGGGCCGGAATCATCGGGGAAGACGACCCTCGGCTACCACATCATGGCCGAGGCGCAGCGCGAGGGCGGGGTGGCCGCCTTCATCGACGCCGAACACGCCCTGGATCCCAACTACGCCAAAGCCGTAGGGATGGACATCGACAGCCTGCTGATCTCGCAGCCCGATTCCGGCGAGCAGGCGCTGGAGATCGCCGAGATGCTGGTGCGCAGCGGCGCGGTGGATGTCGTCACCGTGGACTCGGTCGCCGCGCTGGTCCCGCGGGCGGAGCTCGAAGGCGACATGGGGGACGCTCACGTCGGACTGCAGGCGCGGCTGATGTCGCAGGCGCTGCGCAAGCTGGTCGGCGCGATCAGCCGTTCCAACACGACGGTCATCTTCATCAATCAGATCCGCGAGAAGATCGGGGTCATGTTCGGCAACCCTGAAACGACCACGGGCGGCCGCGCGCTGAAGTTCTACTCGTCGGTACGGATAGAGATTCGCCGCACGGAGAACATCAAGTCGGGCGACGAAGTGAAGGGAATGCGCGCCCGCGTGAAGGTGGTCAAGAACAAGGTCGCCCCGCCGTTCCGGGATGCCGAGGTGGACATTTACTACGGCCACGGGATTTCCAAGACCGCGAGTACCCTCGACGTCGCCGTGGCGCAGGGCGTCGTGCAGCGCACCGGCACGTGGTTCGCTTTCGGTGAAATGAAGCTGGGGCAGGGCCGGGACAACGCCCGAGACTTCCTGGACAACAACCCGGAGCTGGCCCGCGAGATCGAGCGGCGCGTGCGGGCGGCGGTGGGGCTGCTGAGACCGGCGCAGGTCGCGGAAACACCCGCACCGGCCGTCTCCGGGAAGGAGGTCGCCGCCAAGGCCAAGGTCTGACGCCGTGCGCATCGTCCGGCTGGACCCGCCCAGAGGTCGCTGGGGCGACCAGCGAGTAACGTTCGCCGATGGCACCCGCCTGCGCGTGCGTTCCGCCGACATCGCCGCGCTGGGGTTGGCCGAGGGCGACGAGGTCGGCGATGATGCGTTGGCGACGCTCCGGCTGCAAGACGCGATCGCCGGAGCCCGGGTGTTCGCCTACCGATTGCTGGCCATCCGGCCGCGCAGCCGCCACGAGATGCTAACCCGCCTCCAAATGCGACGCGTGCCGCCGTCCGCTACCGGCCAGCTCCTCGACGAACTGGAACGCGATGGCCTGCTTGACGATGCGCGCTTTGCCCGGTTGTGGATCGACGGCCGCGTGGCCCACCGTCCCGCCGGCGCCGTACGGCTGCGGGCCGAACTGCGCCGCAAGGGGATCGACCGCCGCGTCATCGATGACGCGGTCAACGACCGGCTGGATCCGGAGGACGAAGCCGCCCTGGCGCTGGCCGCCGCCCGCACGCTCGCGCGCCGCTATCAGACGGCCGACCGCAAGACGGCCTATCGCCGGTTGGCCGCGGCACTGGAGCGACGCGGATTCTCGACCCATGTCATCATCAGCACCCTGGCCCAGATCCTGGGGACCCCTCCCGACGCGGCGCAACCGTGACGACTGAGACCCTCCGTGCGACCGAAAGCGTCCCCGGCGGGCAGCTGACGCTGACCTTCGACGAACGGCCCCTGCGTGAGACCCACCCGGCCGCCGACGCCATCCTCGACGGGCTGGACGCGCAGCAGCGGAAGGCGGTCACACATGACCGCGGCCCGCTGCTGATCGTCGCCGGGGCGGGGACCGGAAAGACCACTGTGATCACACGCCGGATGGCCTGGCTGATCGCCACGAAGCGGGCGCGGCCCTCGGAGGTCCTGGCGCTCACGTTTACCGACAAGGCCGCCGCCGAAATGGAAGAACGGGTCGATGTCCTCGTTCCATACGGGTATACCGACGTGGCGATCAACACGTTTCACGCGTTCGGAGACCGCGTGCTGCGGGACTACGCGCTGGACCTCGGCCTCGCGCCGGACTTCCGGATCCTCACCCGTGCGGAGCAGGTCATCTTCCTCCGTGACCGGCTGTTCGACCTGCCGCTGGACCTCTATCGCCCGCTGGGGGACCCGACCCGGCATATCGCCGCGCTGCTCTCGGTGTTCAGCCGGGCGAAGGATGAAGACGTCAGTCCGGCCGACTACCTGGCGTACGCCGATGGCCTGGTCGCGCGCGCCGAGGCGGCGCCGGCCGACGCCGACCTGGCGGATCTCTCGCGCCGGCAGCGTGAAGTCGCATTGACCTATCAGCGCTATCAGGACCTGCTGGCACGCGAAGGGCTGGTCGATTTCGGCGATCTGATTACCCTGCCGCTGCGCTTGTTCCGCGAGCGGCCGGCCATCTTGCGCGAGTACCAGGAACGCTTTGCGGCCATCCTCGTCGACGAATTCCAGGACACCAACTACGCCCAGTTCCAGCTCGTGCGGCTGCTGGCCGGGGACCACCGCAACATCACCGTCGTCGGTGACGACGACCAGTCGATCTACAAATTCCGCGGCGCGGCCATCAGCAACATCCTCACCTTCCTCGACGTGTACCCGGACGCGGCGAAAGTCGTCCTGACGACAAACTTCCGCTCGCACCAGGGGATTCTCGATCCCGCGTACCGGCTGGTCCGGCACAACGATCCGGACCGGCTGGAAGTCAGAGCCGGCGTCGACAAACGGCTGGCCGCCGTCCGCCCGCAGGGCCGGGCCGCCGAGCACCACCACTTCGACACGCTCAGCAGCGAGGCCGATTGGGTGGCCGCGACGATCGCGCAGCGGGTGGAGGCCGGTGAAGCGCGCTACGGCGACTTCGCCATCCTCGTCCGCAGCAACAACGACGCCGACCCGTTTCTGCGCTCGCTCAACGTCCGCGGCGTGCCGCACCGCTTTACGGGCAGCCGGGGACTGTACAACCGCGAGGAGATCCGCCTGGCGATGGCGTTCCTGCGGGTGCTCGCCCGGCCGGCCGACAGTCTGAGCCTCTACTACCTGGGCATCTCGCCCCTGTACCTCGTCGCCGCGACCGACGTCGCCAAGGCGCTGAGCTACGCCTCGCGCAAGAACCGCACCCTCGAGCACGTGTTCCGCCGGCTCGACCTCTACCCTGACCTCGCCGAAGAGTTGGCCGCAGAGAGCCGTGCGGCGATCGCCAAGCTGCTTGAAGATCTGGAGGAGATGCGCCGGCTGATGAACGACCACGCCACCGGCCGCGTGCTCTACGAGTTCCTGGTCACGCGCTCGGGCTACATCCGGCGCCTGGCGACCTCCGGCGTGCGCGAGGACGAAGTCAAAGTCAGCAACCTGGCGCGATTTTTCGACCTCGTCGCCAAGTACGGGGAGATCGCGGCGTACGACCGGGTCCCGGAGTTCGTCGCGCACATGGACGACCTCATCGCCGCCGGAGACGATCCCGCCGTGGCCGAGGCGGAATTCGATCAGGATGCGGTCAGCGTGCTCACGGTCCACAAGGCGAAAGGGCTGGAGTTTCCCGTCGTGTTCCTCGTGAGCTGCGTGTCGGACCGGTTCCCGACCCGCCACCGCGTCGAGCCTATCCCGATGCCGGACGCGTTGATCCGCGACATCCTGCCGGCGGGGGATTTTCACCTGCAGGAAGAACGCCGCCTGTTCTACGTCGCGATGACCCGCGCGCAGCACGAGCTGTACCTGACGAGCGCGCGGGACTACGGCGGCGTGCGGCCGCGGAAGATCAGCCGCTTTGTCCTCGAAGCCCTCGACCTGCCCCAGGTCGACGCGGCCGCGTTCAAAGTGTCGGCGGTCGAAGCGATCCACCGTCACGCGCCGCCCGTCGACGGCCAACAGCTGCTCGCGGGGGTGGTGCCGCCGGACCAGCCGGTATCCCTGTCGTTTCGCCAGGTCGACGACTACGAAACCTGTCCGCTGAAGTTCAAGTACACGCACATCCTGCGTGTCCCGCTGCTGCGCGACCACCGCATCGTGTATGGAACGGCCATCCACGAGGCAATCCGCGAATACCACCGCCGGAAGGCGCGCCGCCAGAACGTGACCCTCGACGACCTGGTGCACCACTACGAGCGCGCCTGGGTGAACGAGGGCTTCATCAGCCGCGAGCACGAAGACCGGCGGCTGGACGAAGGACGGGAGGTACTGGCCCGCTTCTTCGAGTTCCAGGAAACCAGCGGTCAGGTGCCGACTTTCGTCGAGGCGCCCTTTGCATTCCAGGTGGGAACGACCCGGGTGAAAGGCCGCTGGGACCGGGTGGACCTGCGGGGAGACGACGTCGTCCTGATCGACTTCAAGACGACCGACGTTCGGACGCAGAAAGACGCGGACCGGCGCGCGCGCGAGAGCCTGCAGCTGGCGATCTACGCGCTGGCCTACCGCGAGACCTACGGCGTCGTCCCGACCCGCATGGAGATGCACTTCCTGGGAGCCCAGCAGGTCATCATAGGGCAGGCGGTCCCCGACGACGAAATGCTGGGACAAACCATCGCGGTCGTCGAACGCGCGGCGGCCGGCGTGCGCGGCCAGCGGTTCATCGCCACGCCGGATTTCTACAAGGCCTGCCGGTTCTGCGCGTTCGCGTCGATCTGCCCGTACACTGCGACGGGAGATCCGGAGCTCGAGGACGCATGATCCGACTCCTGCACGTCGCCGACGTCCATCTCGGCAAGACGTTTCGAATGCTCGGACGCCGCGGCGCGGAGCAGCGCCGGGCCGTGGCCGGGGCGTTCGAGCGCGCGGTGCGTCTCGCCATCGAGCGGGAGGTCTCCGTCGTGCTCATCGCCGGCGACCTCTTCGATACACCGAAGCCATCGGACACGCTGGTCCGGTTCGTGGCCCAGCAGCTCCGCGCGCTCGATGACGCGGGCATTGAGACCTTCCTGATCGCGGGGAACCACGACCTCGGCACCGACGGCCGCGTCGGTCCGGCCGCCCAGCTCACCGGCGCGGCATCCCGGCTCCGCCTCGTGGGACCCGCCCCCGAAGTCCACACGCTGCCGGAGCACGAGCTGACCATCGTTGCCCGCTCGGCGCTCCTGGGACAGCCTCAGTCCCCGCTAGCGGACTGGCCCCGACACCGGCCGTCGCGGTTTGTCGTCGGGGTCGCGCACGGATCGACCTTCCGGGCCGGCCAGGTGGAAGGCCCGCACGTCATCCACCCTCAGGACATCAAGGGGTTGAAGCTCGACTACCTTGCTCTTGGCGACTGGCACTCCGCCTTCGAGATCACGCCGCCTCCGACCGCTGCCTGGTATGCCGGAGCTCCGGAATGGCTCGGCTTCGATCAGCCCGGCAGCGGACAGGTGCTGGTGATCGCGCTCCCGGAGCCCGGTGCGGCGCAGGTGACCCCGGTGCAGGTCGGGGAACGGCGGTCCATGCGCCGGGAGTTCGACGCCGCGCAGGTGGACGAACCGGCCCTGCGGGCCGCCCTGGCGGACGCCGCCGACCCGGCGCTGGTCTACGAGGCGGTTCTCACTGGCTTGATGCCGCTGCACCGGACGACCAACGTCGAGGCCCTCGAGCAGGAATTCGCCGACCGGTTCTTCCGCCTGCGGATCACCAACCGATCCCGCGTGTGGCTGGATCAGGCCGCCCTGGAAGCCTTCTCGCCGCAGACGGTGCTGGGCCGGTTCGTGCTCCTGATGCGCGAGCGTATCGCGGCGGCCTCGGACGAGGAGCGGCCGGTCCTCGAGGAGGCCATGCAGGTCGGCGCCGCCATCGTCAGCGGACGCGACGAGGTGCTGGTATGATCCTACGCCGCCTGCGCCTGCGCCGGTTCCTGGGATTTTCCGATCGTACGTTTGAGTTTGCGCCCGGGATCAACGTCGTCGTGGGTCCCAACGAGTCCGGAAAGTCGTCGCTGCGTACGGCGATCCGCGCCGCGCTGTACGGGAATCCCAGCTCGACATCGGCGCAGATCGATACCTACCGCACGTGGGGCGCCGAACAGCTCCCCGCGCTGGACCTCGAGTTTGAGATCGACGGACACCGGTACCGCCTGAGCAAAGATTTTCAGGGACGCAAGGTCTTCTTCTCGGGGGCGGGCGAGACACTGGACCAGCACAAACGGATCAATGAGCGCCTCTGTGAGTTCCTGGGTCTGTCGAGCCGTGAGGTGTTCCAGATTACCGCAGAAGTCGCGCAGGCGGAGCTCGAACGGGTGCAGCTGACCAGCGTGTCCAAGGAGCTCAGCCGGGTGCTCGGTGGCGGCGCCGACGTCGACGACGCCATCAAACTGCTCGCCTCCCACGTCCGGAACATGGAAAAGGGGCGGAAGACGCTTGCCCGGGAGCCGGGAGAGCTCAAAGCCCTCGACGACCGGGTGAAGGCGCTTACCGCGCAGCACGAACGGGTCCTGGCCGATATCGCGCAGATCGAGCGGAAGCAGCGCGAACTGGCGGATCTGCAGCAGCCGCTGGCGGGGGCGGAGTCGGCCCTGGCGGCCAAGCAGAAACTGCTCAAGGTGAACCTGGAGACGCAAGACTTGACCCGGCAGCTGGACGCCGCCCGCCGCGAGGAAGCGATGCTCTCTGAGCGGGTCGGACGGATCGATCACCTCAAGCAGCAACTCGTGCAGCTTGGGCGCGATCTGGAGACCG
This sequence comes from bacterium, assembly GCA_036004445.1. GTDB lineage: Bacteria > Sysuimicrobiota > Sysuimicrobiia > Sysuimicrobiales > Kaftiobacteriaceae > DASXUC01. The sequence goes on along the minus strand of DASYRL010000129.1, from coordinate 9,404 downwards.
CGACGGCGGCGGGGATGCCCGACGACGCCACGATTCGGGACGCGCGCGTAGGGGAGAGCCGCGTCGGCCATCTGGAGACGCAGATCGCCTCGTTCCGCCAGGACGTCCCGCCGACTGACGTCCGGCCGAAGGAGACATGGGCCGGGTGGGTCGCCGGAGGCGTGATCCTGCTGCTGCTGGGCGCCGCCGTGGGTGAATTCATCGCGGCGCTTCCGGGCATCGCCCTGGGCATCATCGGGCTGGCGCTGGCCACCGTGGGTACGATCCGCTGGTCCCGCTCGCGGATGTATCGGCAGACGGCGGAGCGGCAGCACATGGAACGCGACAGCCGTCTGCAGGTGCTGGAGAGCGAACTGGCCACCGCGCGCGGACAGCTCGCCGGCCTCCTGGCGTCCCTGGGCGGCGAGACGCTGGTCCAAGCTGAGCGCCGGCTGCAGACGTACCACGACCTCATCCGGCAGCGGGAGGAGCTCCTGAGAATGCAGGAGATGCTGCTGGCGGGTGCGTCGGAGGAGGCGCTGCGCGAACGGCTCGACCGGCTGCGCCCGGACGTCTATGGCCTCACCAAGGAACTGGAATCGCCCGAGCGCGCGGCGGTGAGCCTCCCGGCCTTCGAGACGCAGAAACTCCGCGACGAGATCGAGACGCTGACCCGGAAGACCACCGAGCTCTCGGAACTGGCGAAACGCCTGTCCTGGGAGGTCGACCATCGGAAGGATCAGGCTGAAGATCTGGCCGCGGTCGAGGAGCAGCTCCAGGAAGCCACCGACGCCCTCGAAGCTGTCCAACACCGCTTCCAGGTCTACGGGGCCGCGCTGGATGGGCTGCAGGAGGCGAGGAGACTCATCGAGCGACCCGTACGAGACGTGGTCGCAGGCAAGGCCAGCGACTACCTGCGGATCCTTTCCGGGGGCCGCTACACTCGGATCGAGGTGGAGAAGGACTCGTTGCAGGTCTGGGTATGGTCTGAGGATGCGGACAGCAGGGTGGAACCCCGCGAGCCGTTCCTCAGCCGCGGAACAATCGATCTCGTCTACCTCAGTCTGCGGTTTGCTCTCGTCACCGCGCTGGCCGAGGGACGCCGCCCGCCGCTGCTGCTGGACGATCCCTTCATCACGTTTGACGACGGCCGGCGCGCCGCGGCGGCGGAACTGCTCAAAGAGCTGAGCAAGACCCACCAGGTGTTTCTGTTCACCTGCGGAGGCCGCTTCGATGCCGACGCCGACACGGTGTTGCTCCTGCCGGCCCGCGCCCCGGGCGGACCCCCGGCGCCCGAGCCGGCCGCTGACCGTCCGCCTGCGGAGGTGCCCGCCGTCGGACCCCTCTGGGACCGTCGCTCGAACTAACTCCAGACTATGAACGAGCCCGGCCGCGCCGGGCGAGTCGAATGGTTCCCGTTTCCCGCCCCCCGTGTTAGAATGGCCGTGAGCGCGCGCGCTGCGCGCGACTTTTCTATGTTGAGGTGACATCGCACCGCGACGTAGCCAATTTCATAAGGAGGTGACCCGCCATTCCATCCACCACGATCATCGCAGCTGTCGTGGCGGGGTTGGTAGCATTCCTCCTTGGATATCTCCTGCGGAGATACGTCGCTGAGGCGCGGATTCGGTCGGCCGAAGAGGCCGCTCGACGAATCATCGAAGATGCCACGAAACAGGCCGAAGCGAAGCACCGTGAGTCCGTCGTTGAGGCCAAAGACGAGGCCATCCGCCTGCAGCGTGAGGCGGAGCGGGAGATTCGCGAGCAGCGGACCGAAGTCCAGCGTCTCGAGCGACGCCTGGTTCAGCGTGAGGAATCGTTGGATCGGAAGACCGAGGCGGTCGAAGCCCGGGAACGGGCCATGGCCGAGAAGGAGCAGGAGGTCGCCAGGGCACGTGAGGAGGCTGCTGCCCTCGTAGCAGCACAGCGGACCGAGCTCGCACGGATTTCCGGGTTGACGGCGGAGCAGGCCAAAGAACAACTGCTCAAGCAGGTCGAGGACGCGTCCCGCACTGACGCGCTGCAGATCATCAAGAAGATCGAGACCGAAGCCCGCGAGGAGGCCGATCGCCGGGCTCGGGAGATCATTGCACTCGCCATCCAGCGCACCGCGGCCGATCACACCGCCGACGTCGCCGTGTCGGTCGTGCCCCTGCCCAACGACGACATGAAAGGCCGCATCATCGGCCGCGAGGGTCGAAACATCCGGACCCTCGAGGGACTGACCGGCGTGGACCTCATCATTGACGACACGCCTGAAGCGGTCACCCTCTCATCGTTCGACCCCGTCCGCCGCGAGATCGCGAAGATCGCCCTCGAGAAGCTCATCGCCGACGGGCGTATCCACCCGGCCCGCATCGAAGAGATGGTCGAGAAGGCCCAGCGCGAGATCGACCAGCGGATCAAGGAAGAAGGGGAGCGCGCCGCCTTCGAGGCGGGCGTCCACGGCCTGCACCCTGAAGAGATCAAACTGCTGGGCCGGCTGCGCTTCCGCTTCTCGTATGGACAAAATCTGCTCGCCCATACCATCGAAGTGGCTCACCTGGCGGGCCTGCTGGCCGGCTACCTGGACGCCAACGTCCAGCTGGCCAAGCGAGCGGCCCTGCTGCACGACATCGGCAAGGCGCTGACCCATGAGGTGGAAGGCACGCACACGGCGATCGGTCTGGACATCTGCCGCCGGTACCACGAGCCGCCGGAGGTCCTCAATGCCGTCGCCTACCATCACGGCGACGAGGAGCCCAAGTACATCGAGGCCATCATCGTCGCCGCCGCCGACGCGATCTCGGCGAGCCGGCCCGGTGCCCGGAAAGAGACCGCGGAGATGTTCGTCAAGCGGATGGAGAACCTCGAGCGCGTGGCCACGTCGTTTCCCGGCGTGGACAAAGCGTACGCGATTCAGGCCGGGCGCGAGGTGCGTGTCATTGTCACGCCGGACGAAGTCAACGATCAGACCGCTCAGACCCTCGCGCACGACATCGCGAAAAAGATCGAAGACGAGCTGGAGTTTCCGGGGCAGATCAAGGTCACCGTCCGCCGTGAGACGCGTTTCATCGAGTACGCCCGGTAGGATGCGCATCTTGGTCATCGGCGACATCCACGGCAAGCCGGGCCGGCGCATCCTCCGCTCGCGGCTCCCCGGGCTCCGCCGGACGCACGATGCGGATCTGGTCATTGCCAACGGCGAGAACGCCGCCGGGGGCGCCGGGATTACGTCCGACGTCATCAGAGAGATCTTCGGGGCAGGCGTCGATGTCATCACCGGCGGTAACCATACCTGGCACAACCGTGAAGCGTACGAAACCCTCGATGCGGAAGCCAGACTCCTGCGGCCCGCGAACTATCCACCGGGCGTGCCGGGACACGGGACGGCGCTCGTCGCCGTCAACGGGACCACGGTCGGGGTGCTCAACCTGCAGGGCCGGATCTTCATGCAGGGGATCGACGATCCGTTCCGCGCCGCGCGCGAGCATGCGCAGGTGCTGCGGGAGCAGGCACCCATCGTCGTCGTAGACTTCCACGCCGAGGCCACCAGCGAGAAGATCGCCCTGGGCTGGTACCTGGATGGACGCGTCAGCGCGGTCCTGGGGACCCACACGCACGTGCAGACGGCCGACGAACGCGTGCTGCCCGGCGGGACGGCGTACATCAGCGACGTGGGCATGACCGGCCCGCACGACGGGGTGATCGGCATGGAGCGCGAGGGAATCATCGAGCGCTTCCTGACCCAAATGCCGGTCCGCTTCACGGTCGCGTCGGGCGCGGCGCAGTTGAACGGGGTCGTCCTCGACGTCGACGAGTCGGGCGGGCGCGCCCGCAGCATTCACCGCATCCAGGAATTCGAGGAGGAGTAATGCGCATCGATCTGCACACGCACACCACCGCGTCCGACGGTACGTCGTCGCCCGCGGAACTCGTCGCCCTGGCCAAGAAGCTGGGGGTCGGCATTCTCGCCGTAGCCGACCACGACACCACCGAGAGCGTCGATCCCGTCATGACCCTCGCGGCGCAGGAGGAGATCGAGGTGATCCCGGCCGTCGAGCTCAACACCGACATCGAGAACGCCGAAGTGCACGTGCTGGGCTACTTCATCGACCACCACCAGCCCTGGCTCCAGGAATTCCTCACGATGCTTCGCAACGGCCGGATGAACCGGGCGGCGAAAATGGTCGAGAAGCTCAACGCGCTGGGGGTCAAGATCGACTACGCAACGGTGCAGAGCTACGCCCAGGGCTCAGTGGGCCGGCCCCACGTCGCCCGTGCGATGGTGCAAGCCGGCGTCGTCCGAAGCCTGGAGGAAGCCTTTGACAAGTACATTGGCCGCCAGGGCCCGGCATACGTCGAGCGGATGCGCGTGACGCCGGCAGAAGCCGTGAGCACCATCGCGCGCGCCGGAGGCATCCCCGTGCTGGCGCACCCGGGCTGGGGCGCGCCCGACGAGCTGATCCCTGAACTGATCGCCGCCGGTCTGGAAGGGATCGAAGTCTATTATCCCGACCACACCCCGGCGATGACGATGCACTACATGGAGTTGGCCAAGCAGTACTCGCTGCTGATGACCGGTGGGACCGACTTCCACGGGACCGCGGTCGCATCCAAAGCGCCGCTGGGCAGCCAGTACGTCCCGCTCGAGGTCGTCGAGAAACTGAAAGCGCGTCATGCAGAGAAGCAGCGCACGTTGACCAGTAGACAGTAAACAGCACTGCCGACTACGACCGGAGGAACGCGATGATCAGATGCCCGAACTGTGGCACCGAAAATCCCGCCGGAAAGATCGTGTGTCGCAACTGCGGCCACCGGCTCCGGGGCGGCGCGCAGACCGCGCGGGCGACACACGAGACCGAGGCCGATCTGATGTTTCGAGTGCGGTATGATGTGCGGCGCATCGTCTACGTCGGCGCCTCGGTCGTGGCCGTCGGGCTCGCGCTCGGGTACTTGATGCGCTGACAGTGGACGCGGCCGACGACCCCGCAACCCTGTCGCAGCGCCTCCGCACGCTCCCGTCCGTCGAACGCCTCGTCGCGCAAGTCGAGCAGGGCGCCGCGGGGATTCATCGATCGCTGCTGGTCGCGTTCGCCCGCGAAGTCCTCGATGACGCCCGGGCGCAGCTGCGCAGCGGCACCCTGACCGCGGTGAGCGACGACGATCTCGCCGCCGGCGTGAGGACACTGGCGGCCCGCCGCCTGCGGCCGACCTTAGTGCGGGCCGTTAACGCTTCAGGCGTCATTCTTCACACGAATCTCGGCCGGGCGCCGCTGAGCGAGGCGGCGCAGCGCGCCGTTGCCACCACTGCCGCGGGATACTCGACGCTTGAAATGGACCTCGCCACCGGCCGGCGTGGCTCTCGTCATCATCACGTCGACACGCTGCTGACGCGTCTGTGTGGCGCGGAAGCGGCGTTTGCCGTGAACAACAATGCCGCGGCAGTCCTGCTCGCGCTCGCCGCCCTGGCGCCGAACCGGGAAGTGATCGTCTCGCGGGGCGAGCTTGTCGAAATCGGCGGGTCCTTCCGGCTGCCTGAGATCATGGCGGCCAGCGGCGCCAGACTGGTCGAAGTGGGGACGACCAACCGCACGTACGGGCACGATTACGACGCCGCGGTCACATCGGACACGGCGCTGCTGCTGAAAGTCCACCGCTCGAACTTTGAAGTCGCCGGATTCGTACAGGAGGTCCCACTCCAGGAACTGGTCGGGATCGGCCGGCGCCGCCGGCTTCCCGTGATGATGGATCTGGGCAGCGGCTGTCTGGTCGACCTGAACACCCACGGGCTCCCGCATGAGCCAACCGTGCAGGAAGCGATCCAGACCGGCTGCGACGTGGTCACCTTCAGCGGAGACAAGCTGCTCGGCGGTCCCCAGGCCGGCATTCTGGCCGGTGCGGCCGAGGTCATCGATCGAATCAAAGCCCACCCAATCGCCCGCGCCGTACGCATGGACAAGCTGGGCTACGCGGCCCTCGGTGCGACGCTGCGGCAGTACCTCGACCCTGACCGCGTGTGGACCGATATCCCGGTCCTGGCCATGCTGACGCGTCCGGAGGAAGCCGTGCGGCTGGACGCCGAACGGCTCGCCGCGCGGATGACCCAAGAAGCGCGAACGGCGAACAGGCGACCAGACGAACACGAGACGTCTTGGCGCTTCGATGTTGTTCCGACGCATGCGGAACCGGGCGGAGGATCGCTTCCCGGCGTCACGGTGCCTTCGTTCGCCGTCGCAATCGCCGGTCCGATGAAACCGGACGACCTCGACCGCCGCCTCCGCTCCCACGAGCCGCCCATCATCGGCCGCATCGCCGACGACCGCTATCTCCTCGACGCGCGAACGTTGCTCCCGGGTGACGACGAGACGATCGTTGCCGCACTCATGGCAGCTGCCCATGGACGCTAGTTCCAGCGCGTTCCCGCGTTTCCGCGTTCCCGCGTTCCCGTGGCTGTCATGAAGCATTTCGTGATCGGCACTGCCGGCCACATTGACCATGGCAAGAGCGCCATCGTCAAAGCGCTCACCGGTACCGACCCCGACCGGCTGGCGGAAGAACAGCGCCGGGGGATGACCATCGACCTGGGCTTCGCCCACTTCGATCTGCCCGGCGACCGCCGGGTGGGAGTCGTCGACGTCCCCGGTCACGAGCGGTTGATCAGAAACATGCTGGCGGGGGCAACCGGCATCGACCTCGTCATGCTGGTCGTGGCCGCGGATGAAGGCGTGATGCCGCAGACGCGCGAGCACCTGGACATCCTCCGGTTCCTCCCCGTTCAAAAAGGGCTCGTCGTTCTTAACAAGGTAGACCTCGTCACGGATCCGGCGTGGCTCGCCCTGGTCATGGACGACGTGCAGGCGCTGACAAAGGGAACGTTTCTCGAAGGGGCCCCGGTCGTGCGGGTATCCGCGCGAACCGGGGAGGGCGTCCCGGAACTGGTGGGTACGCTGGACCGGCTGCTTGACGCCGTCGTATCGCATGCTGCCGATGCTCCCGTCCGGCTGCCGATCGACCGCGCCTTCGTCATGGCCGGTTTCGGAACCGTGGTGACCGGGACGCTGTGGGCCGGCCGCATCCGCAGGGGAGACGATCTGGAAGTGCTTCCGCTGGGCCGGCGTCTGCGCGTCCGGGGGTTGCAGACCCACGGCCACGACATGGACGCGGTAACAGCCGGATCGCGCGCCGCCGTGAACGTCGTGGGGGCGGACAAGTCGGAGATTGCCAGGGGCGACGTCCTCGTCACGCCCGGCGCGTTTCGGCCCACCGTCCTCATCGACGCCCGCGTCCGGCTGCTGCCGGATGCCCGGCCGCTGGCCCATCTGGCGCGCATCCGTCTGTACGTCGGATCCGCCGAAGTCCTCGGAAGAACCGTCCTGCTGGATCGGTCGAAACTGGAACCAGGCCAGACAGCCGACGTCCAGCTGCGCCTGGAAGAGCCGGCCGTGGTGGCGGCGGGCGACCCGTTCGTGCTGCGGCTGTATTCACCGATGGTGACGATCGGCGGGGGCACGGTCATCAATCCCTATGCGCCGAAGCGGCGGCGGGGCGTAACCAGCGCGTCGGAAATCGCCCAGGCGGCAGCCTCCAGTTCGGACCGCCGGGTGGAGGACCTCGTCCGTGCCGCAGCCTCGCGGGGAATTACATTGGAGGATCTCGCGCGGGACGCCGGCTTGAGCCGCGGCCAAGCCGATGATGTCGTCGGCCAACTCTCCGGCAACGGCCGCGTGTTGACGATCCGCGACCGCGTGTTCCACCGCGACGCGGCCGACCGGCTGGCAGGGCAGATCCTTCAGGCGGTGGACGCATTTCATGAAGCGCATCCATGGCGCATCGGAATCCCCCGCGACGAGCTGAAGGCGGCAGCCTACCGCGCCGGCGATGACCGGTTCTATGCCGCTGTATTAGTGTCGCTGGCGGGACGCGGCGAGGTCATCGCCGAGGCCCGGTTCGTCCGGCGTCCGGGGCATCACCCGCAGCGGCCCGCTTCCGACCTGAAGGCAAGAGCTGCCCTTGAGTCGGCGTTGGCCGCCGGCGGGGCGTCGCCGCCGGACCGCCAGCATCTGGAAGGGCTTGCCGGTGATGAAAGGGCGTTCGCGCAAGCCTTCCAGAGCTTGCTCGACGATGGGACCGTGATCGAAACCGCCCCCGGCGTGTACTTCCACAAAGATGCCATCGCAAAGATCAAGCAGACGGTGGAGGACGCCGTTGCCAAGAACGATTCGATCACCGTCGCCGCGCTGCGCGACACGCTGCAGACCAGCCGGAAGTTCGCGTTGACCGTGCTGGAGTACTTCGATACGATCAAGTTCACGCGGCGAGTCGGTGATGCACGCGTCCTTGCACGGGCGGGAACAGGGAACCGGGAACAGGGAACGCAAAGCTAACTCACAGCATTTGTTCGCTGCTCCCTGTTCGCTGTTCCCGCAGTCAGGTGGAGGGCAATGGGGGCTGGTGTCCCTTCCGGTCTTCAAAACCGGCGGGAGGCCTCGCGGTCTCCGGTGAGTTCGATTCTCACGGCCCTCCGCCATGTCCCACTCGCTTGGCATCGCGTGTGCTCCGAATTCTCCGTGAGCGCCATTCACGAATGACGACGTTCCGGCAGGATTGCTATCCCCTCGGAGGGGAAAACCTGTGAACGTTGTCATGAGCACCCCCGAAGACCGGATCCGGAAGGCCGTCGAAGCCGCACGCCAGCTCAAAGCCGACGCCGATGCGAAAGTACAGGCGGAACACTCGGCGCGCGAAGCGCTGCTCAAACACCTCTGGCAGCGGGCCGAGACCCTGGGGCAGAAGGCCAGGGTCAGAGCCCTCCAGATGGCCGACGCCGGCCGCATCCGCGTGCACATCCTGCTCGAACGGCGCCGCGACCGCGAGGACATGGAACCCGCGTTCCTGCTGAACATCGGACGTCCGGCCAAGGGCCAGCGGGGAATCCGCGCCGTCCCGCAGGCCGACGGGCAGTGGCACGTCCACGTATTCAACGGCGACACGGAAACGCAGCAGTTCGCCAACGATGCGACCTTCGACAAGAAGATCGACGAGATCCTCGAACCCCTGGTGACCGACGCCGCGGTCGCAGTCGCGAAAGGGGAGGAACCGCCCGGCGAAATCCGCTAGAGTCACTCCCTGGCCCCAGTGGAATGGCGGCTGGCTGTCTCGGGGGCAGCCCCTTCGCTCCGAGTCTTGAGGATACCCACGCCCCAGTCTGCCACCACTGAGCGCACAACGGCCCTCCACCAGCCCTGTTGTAAAACCTGGTATCGGAAAGGAGCTACTAAGAAACTGCGGCCAGGCGGACGAGGTTGCGTCCGCCCTGTTTCGCGGCGTACAACGCCTTGTCGGCGCGCTGCACGAGGGTGTCGAAATCCTGTCCGTCCTCCGGACACGAGGCGACCCCGATCGAGATGGTCATCTTCCCGCGTGGCATGATCTCTTCATCTTTG
>DASYRL010000128.1:0-2180 GCA_036004445.1 bacterium | reverse complement strand
GATGTTGCCCGACTCGCGCACGCCCCGCAGGTTGGCCAGCGTCATCAGGGCGATCGACAGCACGCCGATCTCGATGCCCACGACGTGGAGGTCCGGAATGACCGACACGATCTGGGCGATGGCCGACGCGGACGAGACGGCCACCGTCAGCACGTAGTCGACGAGCAGGGCCGCCGCCGCGACCAGGGCCACCCTGTGGGAGAGGTTCTCCCGGGAGACGACGTAGGCCCCGCCGCCGGACGGGTAGGCGAAGCAGATCTGACGGTACGAGATGGACACGATGGCGAGCATCGCCGCGATGGCGATCGAGATGGGGGTGGACAGCAGCAGGGCGCCGGCTCCGGCCACGAGCAGGACTCTCAGGATCTCTTCGGTGGCGTACGCCGACGAGCTGATCGGATCCGAGCTGAAGATCGCCAGCGCCTTCTTCTTCGAGAGGCGTTCGCCGATCTCCTCCTCGCTCGCCAGCGGGCGACCGATGGCGATCTTCTTGGCGCGCGCGATCAGCCGCCCGAGGGGGGTGGCAGGGAGGCTGGCCGCCTCCTTGGCGACGAGCTGGCCAGGACCCGTCCAGCGGAAGTACGGCGAATGCGGCCGCTCGATCCGGACGCGCCGGTCGGCGATCTTCCGGCCGGGGAGCGGCCGGCGACCTCCGATCACTCGGCGGTGGGTCCCACGAACACGCTCACCGAATCGCTGGCGGGGTCGCGGCTGAGCCTGAACTGGACGCCTGCCGCCTGGGCAATCGCGAGTGCCTCGGCGGCGACGGCCTCCGGCCTCGACAGGGCGACGAGTGTCACCTGCCGTGCACCGCCACGTGCGACGAGCTCGATCGCCGCCGCAATCTCCGCGAGAGTCGTCTCCGTTGAGACGACCGGCACGGAGGGTGTGCGAATCGGGCGTGGGGTGTCCACGACCCCAGCGTAGGCGGAGTCCCAAGAGAGGACGAGTCCGGCAGCGTGGGTCCGGCTCAGGGTTGTCTCAAGATTCCGGCAGGCGGCATGCATGGTGATCGGGGTCGCGACCCGTCAGATCTCCCGAACACGGTAGCCCACACCCGGCTCCGTGACGAAGAGGTCGCGCAAGGCTCCTTCCGGGTCTGCGGCGGCGAGCTTGTGACGGACCTGGCTCACGAACACGTGGACATAGTGATCCTGGTCGCCGTATGCCTGCCCCCAGACCGCACGAAGCAGTCGGCCCCGGGTCACGAGTCGGCCCGCATGCGCAAGCAGGACCTTGAGAAGCTCGAACTCGCGCGGCGTCAGGTCGATCCGCGTGCCCGACACGCGTACCTCGTGACGGATGGGATCCAGCACCAGCGGACCGGCCACGACCCTTCCCGCCCCGTCCGCCGAGGGACCCGCGGCCCGACGCAGCGCCGCCCTGAGTCGGGCGTGGAGCTCCGCCATCCCGAACGGCTTGGTGACGTAGTCGTCGGCACCCAGCTCGAGCGCCTCGACCTTGACATGTTCGGCACCCCTCGCGGACAGGACGATGATCGGCGTGGTGGAATCGCGCCGGATCGAGCGAATGAGGCGCGCGCCGTCCATGTCCGGGAGCCCAAGATCGAGCAGGACCACGTCAGGGCGCGCTGCCTCCCATCGCGTGAGCGCAGTCGCCCCGTCGCCCACGTCGTCGACGCGATAGCCGCGCGCCACGAGGTCGCGCGCCAGGGCGCCGCGCGTGGGCTCGTCATCCTCGACGAGGAGGACTCGTGGTCCCGAGGCATCGCTGCGGCTCATGGCTACTCGATGATCAACCCTGCGGGCACGCGCCCAACCGGCAGATCGATGTCGATGGCAAGTCCGCCCAATGTGCTGTGTCGCGCCGTGACCCGGCCGCCCATCGCCTCGATCAGCCCCCGCACCACGGCAAGGCCGATGCCGATCCCACCGGGCGGCGTCACCGGGCCGGGGGCACGGGCGGTGTCGTCCGGAGCCGACGAGGCGAACCGGGCCGGCGGGCCTTCGGAGCTTCTGCCATTTGAGCCGTCGCTGCCAGGGATGGGCCCCTGCGCCCGGTAGAACCGTTCGAACAGGTGGGGCAACGCCCCGGTGGGCACGCCTCGCCCCGCGTCCTCGACCGTGAGCCGCACGACGCCGTGCTCGACCAGCGGGGTCGCCGTGACCCGCACCCTGGTCCCCGGCGGGGTATGGCGCACGGCGTTGTCGAGGACGTTG